>DATBEY010000001.1:0-27030 GCA_036558765.1 Binatia bacterium
GCAACGACCAATCCAGGAAAATTCAAAGAAGTGAGCGCTTTTCTCAAAGATCTTCCATTGCAAATCGTTCCACTGACGGATTTGCTCGATCCGCCACGGGTGATCGAAGACGGTCTTACGTTTGAGGAGAACGCGGTCAAAAAGGCGCGCGCACTGGCAGAATTTTCCGGACGGCTCACGCTGGCCGATGATTCGGGTTTGGAAGTCGATGCTCTAAATGGCGGCCCGGGGATTTACTCAGCGCGCTATGCGGGCGATGCATGCGACGGCATTAAGAACAATCAGAAACTGCTTAGCGAGTTGCAAGCGGTGCCCGAACCGAAGAGAACCGCCCGGTTCGTCTGCGCGCTCGCTTTGTGCTCGCCAGCGTCGAAGAGAATACCCGATTGGACCGTGCGGGAGATCTGTGAAGGACGGATAGCGTTCGCTCTTCAGGGCCAGCACGGCTTTGGCTACGACCCGCTGTTTTTTTACCCGCCCATAGGCAAAACTTTTGGTGAGATCGAGCGCGAAACGAAGGCAACCGTCAGCCACCGCGGTAAAGCGCTCAAGAAATTAGCTGCGGAGTTGCGCGATCTGCTCGGAATCTCGAAACAAACTTGATTTCGAGCAACTCAAGTGTAGAATGACCGCTGGCTTGTTGACGGGGCGTAGCGCAGCCTGGTAGCGCACCTGCCTTGGGCGCAGGGGGTCGGAAGTTCGAATCTTCTCGCCCCGACCAGCCGCGAGTACTGAGTGATGAGTTCTGAGTGCTGAGCGATTCGGTGTGGGCTGAATTTCCCCTCGGAACTCAGCACTCTTTGTTCTTATTGGCGCCAGTAGCTCAGCTGGATAGAGCAACGGCCTTCTAAGCCGTAGGTCAGGGGTTCGAATCCCTTCTGGCGCGCCAAGTTGATCTTTGAAGTGTATGTGGTGAGTGTAGCTCAACGGTTAGAGCACTGGACTGTGGCTCCAGGGGTTGAGGGTTCAAATCCCTTCACTCACCCCAACCGTTCGGGATTACCGGATTTCAAATCTTAAATTGCAGGCCGTTTGCAATTTGTCATCTGAGATCCGCAATGCCGAGCGCAGGCGGGGAATGGGCCGCTAGCTCAGTTGGTAGAGCAGCTGACTCTTAATCAGCGGGTCCGGAGTTCGAGTCTCCGGCGGCCCACCAAAACCCCCTCCGGCCAGCCGGAATTTCTTCCAGGTAAGTCTGACGCTTTTGGTTGTGCGCGCGAAATGGGGATGTGATAATCATCTCCGTCGAAGGTGGCTTAAATGACGCCGAAGCAGGGTTTTATCTATTCGATGTCTTTGGAAGTCTATCTCCAGGCCGCGTCGGTGCGTGGGGTACTGACGACCAATCAGGATCGCTTGAGTAATTTCTTGATCGTGCGCGAAGGCGAGGAGGTCTTCTCACTTACGCAAGCGAGTCTGGAAACGTTCAATCAAAAGCCGGTCTCGCTTACAGCCGCCGAATACTTGGTCTATATGCGCGAGGTGTATTTGATCGCTGACCTGAGCGTCTCCGGAGAGAGTTCAACATCGACGATGAGGAGTCGGTACGTTCGGAAAGACCAAAGCAAGGCTTTGCTCGGCGTTGGTCCATATTTACTGCAAGGCAGCATTCATTTACGTCCCGGGAGCGCGATGTATGACTTACTGATGGAGAAAACGCAATTTCTACCTGTCACTGGAGCAATCTTGATTGATCGGCCTGACGTTGCGCCACGAACCTATCTGGTAAATCGCGCCAAGATCGGTTTCATGAGCGCGGTCGGCGACGGTCTCGTGGAGCTGTGAGATAACATGGCGGCAGTAATTCCCACCGAAATAAATCATATCAAGGGCCGTGGTCTCGTGCGCATCACGTGGGATGATGGTCATATCGGCGAGTACCCGGAGAGTTATCTGCGCGGCTATTGTCCTTGCGCGCTTTGTCAGGGGCATGGCGCGGAACGTCGGTTTATCGAGGTTCCCGATGCCAAACTAGTTGGAATCTCCGCAGTCGGAAACTATGCCATCGAGCTTTACTGGCAAGATGGTCACAGCACCGGCATCTATACCTACGAGTATTTGCGATCCTTATGCGTTTGTCCCAAGTGCCAGAGTGAGCAATCTCGTCGGGCTTAGTCTCGCTTTTCCACGTCGGATCGAGCCAGAGAAGTCAACTGCGCCAAGCGACTCGCGCTGTTGCTCCGTTTACCTCACGCGTGGACATCAACAGCGCTTGACTTGCTGATGGCTAATTTTTACTCTGCATGCGTTTCTAGAAATGGCTGCGTTCCGGATGATTTTGCGTGTGCGAGAGTGGCGGAACTGGCAGACGCACTAGACTTAGGATCTAGCGGGCAACCATGGGGGTTCGAGTCCCCCCTCTCGCACCAGCGTACATGAGGACGCCGCTCAAAGAGCGTCGAGTGTGCATCATGGTTTGGGTGGTTATGGCAGAATGAATATCAAAGTCGATATCGATGAACTAAGTCCAGTGCAGCGCAAAGTCCGTGTTGAGCTGCCAGCTGAGACGGTGGCTGATGAATTTTCTCGCGCCTACAAAAATCTTGGCCGACGGGTACGGGTCAGAGGTTTTCGAACGGGCAAGATTCCGCGTCCGGTTTTGCAAGGAATTTACGGCGACGAGGTCAAAGGCGAAGTCAGATCGCACCTGGTGGAAGAATCGCTTGCCGAGATCGTCAGAGAGCGTGGGTTACAGATCGTCTCGCGGCCCGAGCTCGAGAGCAATGATCTTCGCGAAACGGAATCTTTTTCCTTTTCTGCGGTATTTGAAATAAAGCCCCAGATTGAAGTCAAGGATTACCTTGGCCTTCCCATCGAAAAACCGCGGATTGCGGTCACGGAAGCTCAGGTGGACGAAGCGCTTCGCCGACTCCAGGAAAATCATGCCAGGTTAGAGCCAGTGGCGGATCGAGAAGTCGTCGAAAAGGGCGATTTTGTAACTTTGGATTTCGAAGGGAGCCTCGACGGCAAGCCGTTTAGCGGCGGCAAAGCGCAAAACTACGTGCTCGAGGTTGGCGCTGGGCAGGCGGTAGCGCAATTTGAAGAAGCTGTAGTCGGACTCAAGTTGGGCGAACGCAAGACCGTTTTCGTCACTTACCCGGAGGATTTTCCCAATAAGGAAATCGCCGGCAGAGTCGTCGAGTTCTCGCTCGTCGCGCACGAAATCAAACGCAAGGTTTTGCCCGCTCTCGATGATGATTTTGCCAAAGATCACGGGGAGTGCGCATCTCTCGAGGAATTGAAGAACCGGCTCCGACAGCGTCTTCAGGAAGAAATGACGCGTTATCAAACCGATGATCTAAAAGAACAAGCATTAAGCCGGTTGATCGAGCGACATTCGTTCTCAATTCCTCAGGCCATGGTCGAGCGACAGACGCGCTATTTGATGGAGCGCTATCAAAATCAGATGGGCGCGCAGCGCACGGAGCAGCCGGCGCCGATGGAGGAAGTCAGAAAAACTCTCGAAGAACGGGCCATGCGCCAGGTGCGAGCCACATTACTGGTGGAGAAGATTGCCGAGCTGGAAAAAATCGAGGTCAGCGACAAAGAGGTTCAAGAAAGGGTCGATTTGCTTGCGCGCGCGGCCGGAGAACAGGCAAAAAATCTGCGCGAGTACTATGCACGATCGGAAGCGCGCGACGATCTGCGCACGCAAATGATATTCGATCGAGCGCTGGGATTTTTGCTTGATCGCGCAACCGTCAGAGAAATCGATGCGCAGGTTTCTAAGGTTGATGACCAGTTGGAAAAACGATAGAATGGCGCTTGTGATCGAGGGGTTCGGCTACAAATGAGTTTTATCCCCATCGTTGTCGAGCAAACGGGCCGCGGTGAACGAGCTTATGACATTTATTCGCGTCTTCTGAAGGATCGAATCGTCTTTCTCGGTTCGGTCGTCACGGATGACGTTGCCAATGTGATTACCGCCCAGCTGCTCTTTCTCGAATCCGAAGATCCCGAGCGCGATATTTTCTTTTACATCAACAGCCCAGGTGGGTCCGTCACGGCGGGACTGGCAATCTACGACACCATGCAATACGTCCGGCCGCAAATCTCTACGGTCTGTGTCGGTCAAGCGGCGAGCATGGGCGCGGTGTTACTCGCAGCGGGGACCAAGACAAAACGCTTCGCCTTACCGCATGCCCGGATTATGATCCATCAGCCCTTGGGCGGTTTTCAAGGCCAGGCTGCGGATATTGATATCCAAGCGCGTGAAATCTTGAGGATGCGCGAGGAGCTGAACAATATTTTGATGAAGCACACGGGGCAGAGCCTCAAGAAAATAGAGAAAGACACCGATCGCGATATGTTCATGAACGGGAAGCAAGCCCAGGAATATGGCTTGGTGGACGAAGTGATTGCGACTCGCCCTGAAGGATTGATCAAGAAGTAGTGGTTAACCGGGGGTTCTATGGCAAAGCACGGTGAACACGGATCGGGGAATCTCGTCTGCTCGTTCTGTGGAAAGAGCCAAGATGAGGTGCGTAAGCTAATCGCCGGTCCGACTGTTTACATCTGTGACGAATGCATCGATCTCTGCAACGACATCATCGCTGAGGAATGCGATCACGATGAAACGATCAGCTCTTCCTCCAACGTTCCGAAGCCTGCGGAGATTAAGCGGGTTCTAGACCAGTACGTCATCGGTCAGGAGCGGGCAAAAAAAATCCTCGCGGTCGCTGTCCATAATCATTATAAGCGCATCGACAGTCAACTCGTAACCGGCGATGTGGAGTTGCAGAAGAGCAACATTCTGTTGCTCGGGCCGACGGGGTCGGGCAAAACTCTTCTGGCGCAAACTCTTGCGCGCTTTTTGCAGGTGCCGTTTACCATCGCCGATGCGACGAGTTTGACCGAGGCGGGATATGTCGGTGAGGACGTTGAAAATATCATTTTGAATCTGCTCCAGGCGGCCGACTACGATGTCGAAAAGGCCCAACGCGGTATCGTTTATATAGATGAGATCGACAAGATTTCGCGGAAATCGGACAATCCGTCAATCACGCGCGATGTCTCGGGCGAAGGAGTACAGCAGGCGCTTCTAAAGATTATTGAAGGCACGATGGCGAGCGTTCCGCCCAAAGGCGGTAGGAAGCATCCGCAACAAGAATTTCTCCAGGTCGATACCACCAATATCCTTTTTATATGCGGTGGCGCGTTTGTCGGACTCGACGATATCATCCGCAAGCGTACGGGACGGAAGCGCATGGGATTTGGCGGGCAACTGGAGGATAAAAATGGCCGGCGAGCGGCCGATCTCTTGCACGATGTGCAGACGGAGGATTTGCTAAAATTCGGATTGATTCCGGAATTCATCGGCCGGTTGCCGGTTATTGCGACGCTCGAAGAACTGGATGAGTCTGCCCTTGTGCGGATTCTCAAGGAACCAAGAAATGCACTAACAAAGCAGTATTCAAAGCTTTTTGAAATGGAATCGGTGCACCTCAAGTTTACCGAAGAAGCGTTGCGGGCGATCGCGCGCGATGCCACGAAGCGCAAATCGGGAGCCCGCGGCTTGCGTGCGATTATGGAAAATATCATGTTGGATATCATGTATGACATGCCCTCCCAACCGAACATCAAAGAAGTGGTCGTGTCCGAGGAAGTTGTGGAAAAGCATGAGCCTCCGATCGTGGTATACACCAAAGCAGCAGAGAGCGCTTAGGAGGAATGTGTAATGCTGTTCAGAAACGATAAAGATAAGAAAGACGATAGGGAGCCAACCGGTAGTCCCTCTCGGGTCCCGCTGCTTCCGCTCCGAGATATCATCGTTTTTCCCCATATGGTTGTCCCCCTATTCGTCGGGCGACAACGCTCGATCAAGGCGCTGGAAGAGGCGACTCAGAAGCAGAGTCTCATCTTCCTGTCTTCGCAAAAAGACGCCAAGACCAATGATCCGACAGAAGAGGATATCTACAAAATCGGCACGTTGGGTGCTGTCGTGCAGATGTTGAAGCTACCCGACGGCACCGTAAAAGTGCTGATCGAAGGAAAAAAACGCGCAAAGGTCGCGCGGTTCATCGCCAACCCTGATTTTTTCCTGGTGGACGTCGAAGACGCACCCGAAGTGATCGAGCGAAATACGGAAGTCGAGGCGTTGGTGAGGGAGGTGCATACCACCTTTGAAAATTACGTCAAGCTTAAGAAAAAAATTCCTCCTGAAATGGTGATGTCCGTATCCTCCATTGATGAACCTGGGCGTCTGGCGGACACGATTGTCGCTCATCTCGGTATCAAGCTCGAGGATCGGCAAAACCTTCTGGAAACAATCAACGCAGCTGAGCGCTTGGAAAAAGTACTTGGCCACATGCGTGCAGAAATCGAAATTCTTGAAGTCGAGCGGCGCATCCGGTCGCGCGTCAAGAAACAGATGGAGCGTTCGCAAAAAGAATACTATTTGAACGAGCAGATGCGCGCAATTCAGAAGGAACTCGGCGAAAAGGACGAGTTCAAAAACGAAATTCAGGAAATCGAAGAAAAATTGAAACAAAAGAAGCTCTCTGCCGAGGCCAAGGACAAAGTGGAAAAGGAGCTGAAGAAGCTCAAAATGATGTCTCCCATGTCGGCCGAGGCCACGGTGGTTCGTAACTACATCGACTGGATTATTAGCCTGCCGTGGAACGATTTTACAGACGACAAGCTCGACATAAATGAAGCAGAGCGGGTCCTCGAGGATGACCACTACGGCTTAGAAAAGGTCAAAGAGCGCATCCTCGAGTATCTTGCAGTTCAGAGCTTGGTGGGCAAAATAAAAGGTCCGATTCTCTGTCTGGTGGGCCCCCCAGGCGTCGGCAAGACTTCGTTGGGCCGATCCATCGCCCGAGCAACGGGAAGGAAATTCGTCAGAGTCTCGCTCGGCGGCGTGCGAGACGAGGCGGAGATTCGCGGCCATCGCCGCACCTACATTGGCGCTCTTCCGGGAAAAATTGTCCAGTCGATGAAGAAAGCGGGTTCAAGCAATCCGGTTTTTCTCATGGACGAGATCGACAAAATGTCCACGGATTTTCGTGGCGATCCGTCGTCCGCGCTACTCGAGGTGCTGGACCCCGAGCAAAACACCTCATTTAACGACCACTACCTTGACTTGGATTATGATCTTTCGAAGGTCATGTTCATCACGACGGCGAATACCTTGGATCGAATTCCGCGCCCATTGCAAGATCGAATGGAAATCATTCGTATCGCCGGGTACACGGAATTGGAAAAATTGAGCATCGCCAAAAAATATCTTTTGGATAAACAAAAAGAGGCGAACGGACTCACCGCAGACAATTTGGTTTTCACCGATAATGCTATCTTAGGTGTGGTGCGCCACTATACAAAAGAGGCAGGTGTTCGTAGCTTGGAGCGAGAGATTGCTGCAATCTGCCGAAAAGTGGCGGTCGAAGTGGTGCGTCGCGACCGTAATGCTCACATCCAAATTGGTTCGAAGAGCCTACATAAATACCTAGGTCCGGTGAAATTCCGATACGGCAAGGCCGAGACCGAGGTGAAAATCGGGGTGACCACGGGGTTAGCTTGGACCGAGTTGGGTGGTGAGCTGTTGGCAACTGAAGTGACGATTATGCCCGGCAAAGGCCAGCTGATTATCACCGGCAAACTCGGTGACGTGATGCAAGAATCCGCACAAGCCGCAATGAGCTATGTGCGCTCTCGCGCTACCGAATTGGGGCTGGCGAAGGATTTCTATCAAAAACTCGACGTTCATATTCACGTGCCGGAAGGCGCAATCCCGAAGGACGGGCCTTCCGCCGGAATCACAATGGCGACATCGTTGGTTTCGGCTTTGATGAAAATTCCGGTGCACAACGATTTGGCGATGACTGGAGAAATTACTTTGCGAGGAACTGTTTTGCCCATCGGTGGGCTCAAAGAAAAGGTTCTCGCTGCGCATCGCGCTGGCATTAAAAAAGTTCTCATCCCTGCAGAGAACGAAAAGGACATCGAGGAAATCCCTGCAACGGTGCTCAAGACGGTCGAGCTCGAATTGGTGTCTCATATGGATCAGGTTCTGAAAAAGGCGTTAGTGCTCGATGATCCGGAGAGCTTATTCAGACGCGAGCCGTTGGAAAACCAAGCTAAAGACGAACCTCCTCCTTTCGCCGAAAAAGTCGACGACGTACCCGCAAGTGAAATTCTGCCGCAATAATACGCTAACCGAATAAACCGAATGCCGGGTGGTTTGACACCCGGCACCTCGGCTGTTATAAAACGACAACGCGCTGTGACCCCAATCATTGCGGGAATCTCAGCGCGCTTTTTCATGATGGGTTACCATCTGAAAACACGCTGTTTACCGAAATCGCCGATGAGCTTGCGGTCTATAGCAGTTTGAGGAGAAGTCCTCGATGGTCGTGAAAGCCGGTGTTTGGTAGCCAAGGGCGGTTAGCTCAGCGGGAGAGCATCGGCCTTACAAGCCGGGGGTCACAGGTTCAAATCCTGTACCGCCCACCATCGGGTAATGCGCCTAATTTATGTCGGGGTCGTAGTTCAGCTGGTTAGAACGCCGGCCTGTCACGCCGGAGGTCGCGAGTTCGAGTCTCGTCGGCCCCGCCATTGCTCGATTTTAGCGGGCATATTTTCCGGTCCTGGAGTTTGCAGGCGATGAAGAAACAAGAAGCGCTGTCTCAAAGACGTTGGTATGTGATCGACGGCCAAGGCAAAATTCTCGGTCGCATGGCCACTGAAATCGCACGAGTATTGCGCGGAAAGCACAAACCCACATTTACGCCCAACCAAGACGCCGGAGATTTTGTCATTGTGATCAATGCTCGTGGACTGAAACTTACCGGCGCTAAGTTGCAAGACAAAGTCTACTATCGACATACTGAATATCCGGGCGGTATTCGAGAACGATCCGCGGCGGAGATGCTGCAAATCAAGCCGGAGGAGTTGGTAAGGTTGGCTGTACGGGGAATGCTTCCGAAGAATCGTTTAAGTCGTAAGTTGGTTACCAAGCTCAAAGTCTATGCCGGCCCAGAGCATCCCCACAGTGCGCAAAAACCGCAACCTTTGACGATCGCTAGCTAGGAGATTTTGATGGCAGAAAAGGTCTTTACGGCAACGGGTCGCAGAAAAACTTCAGTTGCGCGTGTCGCCCTGAAGCCTGGTAAGGGCAGAATCACGATCAATACGAAATCTTTGCAGGAATATTTCGGTCGCGAGACTGCTCGCATGATTGTCCTACAGCCCTTCGATGTGACGCAAACGTCCGGAAATTTTGATATCGATGTGAATGTCGCCGGCGGCGGAAATTCGGGTCAGGCGGGTGCAATTCGCCACGGGATCACGCGCGCCCTGATGCAGATCAATCCCGAGCTCCGCTCACCCTTGAAAAAAGCCGGCTTCGTTACGCGCGATCCTCGCGCAGTGGAACGAAAAAAATACGGACGTCACAAGGCGAGAAAACGCCCCCAATACTCCAAGCGCTAAATTTCGTTACGAGGATTTCGCCTCCTTGGCGGGGGGACGGCTTTGCCGATCTTGGCTGGGCCATATCCCCGACATTTCAGTGGAACGGCGAGTAACTATCGCAAGCTCGCAAATTTTCTTTTAGCACGGTCACCCTCGATGCTCTTTCACAATTCGTGTCGGTCACTCTTCTGCCGTGAAGAAGAATAGCCCGATCATTGCAAAAATTGCGTTCGGCGCCCAAGCCGATAGTGTCGAAGGCATGGCGCCACTGTGGCCGAGCGAGAGGCAAAACGCATCTAAGACCCAATAGCCAAACGCGATCAGCATCGCGATTCCGAAGCTCAGCGAGAGACTCCCGGTCATTTTTCGTTTGATCGCGAATGGAATCGCCAGCAGAACCATTAAGGGCGAGATGAACGGCAGGGCGAGTTTTGTCTGAAGATCGACTTCATAGGAAGTGGTGTCGATGCCTTTGGCTTTCATATCGGCGATCTGTTTTTGTAAATCGAAAAACGTGAATTCCTCGGCGTCCCGCGCCAGCAGCTGAAGGTCTTTTGGAGTTTCGGAGAGTGGCAGCGTTGTTGTGGTTTCCCGCTGAACCATCTTTCCGTCTGCGAGTACACTCCATTCGCTGCCGCCGGTGACTGCCCAACCCTTTTGGGTATATTGCGCGCGTGGAATTTCGAGTAGCCCACGCAAGCTAAAGTCGCGATTGAGGAGAAAAACCGTCACGTTCTCGAGGACATTCGTGCGTGGGTCAAAATTGTCGATATTTATGAAGCTATTTTCGGCGCGTATCCAGATATCGTGAGTTCCTAGAAGGCTTTGCTGCTGTTTATTTTTGATCTCTGTCTTATAGATGGTTTGGGCATTATGAGCAAAAACAGGGACCAAGGCTTCATTCCAAAGAAAATTTAGCGCACAAACGATCAATGATAGAATCAGCAGCGGTAGAGCGATTCGTTGGACGGTGATTCCACCTGCGCGAATTGCGGTGATCTCGTGGGTTCGGGTCAATGCGCCGAGACAGAAAAGTGTCGAAAAAAGAACAGCAAAGCCGATCACACGAGAAATCAAAAGCGGCGCCTTATAAAAAAAGTATCGTAAAATAGTGAAAAGCGGCGCGCCGGCATCGAGCAGAGCGCCGATTCGTTCGAAAAAGTCCACAGTTGTATAAATCAACGTGATCACCAGCAAACTGACGAAGAAAATCCGTAAGAAACTGCTGGCGACGTAGCGGTCCAAAATTGCGCCGACGGGAAGGAATTTGAAAGCGAGCCGCCCCATCACTTGCGCCTTCTATGAAGACTTCTCCTGAGTTCAACCCAACCGTGTGCGACCGATTCCGCAGCACGGTCAAGCACTCGCGGAAAACTCAGCGGTGAATCCCGTAACGCATGTCGGAAAAAATGCGCACCGGCAGCACCGACAACGAGATTCGGCAGCCAGAGAGCCGGGATTGGATGAAGAATGTTTTTGTCGCCTAAGGCTTTTCCGAGCGAAAGCAGCGCATAGTAAGCGACCAGCCAAAAAAGACACAGCATAAATCCCCAGGACCGGTTGGCGCGAGAAGAGCGCGGAACCAGAGTGAGTGCCACTCCCAGAAGACAAAATAGTAAAGGAACAAATCCGAAAGAAATACGCTGCTGCAGCTCCATTCTCTCGGCGATGGTTTTGGTACCCTCTCGTTGTTTTTTTTCGATGCTCGACAGCAACTCCGAGACCGTCATTTCTTTCGGACCGGATTCCTTCTGCTGAATCGGCCCGATAAGATCGTCGAGGTCGAGCTTGAAATCATAAATATTAAAACGCGTTTGACTGAAACCGGGGCGATTTTTCTCTCGTTCATAAATACTGCCGTCAAACAGGCGCAATCCGAGGGTGTTGGTCTCCTCTTCCGTGGAGATACGCGCAACCTTCCCCAAGATAATATCCTCCCGGATCTGGTCCCGCTTATCGACGATCAGCACCCCTTGAGCGGTATTGCCCGGAGGAACGATCTCTTCGACGTAGATCAGAATTTTGGGGAAGTCGTCATTGAATACCTTTTCCTTAAGGGCCGTGCCAATCCGACTCTTGGCGATATTGTAAAGCTCTTTTTTTAATGCAAAATTCGCCACTGGCCGGGCGAACATCGTGAGAAAGAAAGTTACGAGCGCGATCACAAATGCCAAAATGGCGACGGGCCATAGAATTTGCGCAGGGCTGACTCCCGATGCCTTCATAGCCAGGAGCTCTTGATCATTGGACATCCGGCCTAATCCCAAGAGGATGGCGAGTAGGAAGGCCATGGGCACCGTCATTTCCAAAAACGTGGGAAGAATCAAAGAAAATAACTTCAGGATCTGCAAAATCGGCACACCGCGCGTCACGACCAATTCAATAAGTCTCAAGATACGCCCTATCAACAATACTGAAGTGAACGCGAGCAAGCCTAAGAAAAACGGCGGAATGATTTCGGAGATCAAATAGCGGAACAGAATTCTTCGCTTCACGTCGAGGCATGTTAACGAGTGCTATAGGGTTTGTAAAATCCTCGGGCGCGAATCGCAGATAGCCATGTCGTCACGCACCGAAATAGTGTTTGGCATCAATTCCGTGCAGGAAAAGCTTCGCGCCTCAACAAAAGATGTCTTGGAAATTTTGCTTGCGGAAGCGAGTGACCGCGCCGCTTTGCGTTTGATTGAGCGCGCGGCGATCGGCCATGGACTGCGCGTCTCACGGGTGCCAGCTCATCTTCTGGATCGATTGACCTCAGGACAACGACATCAGGGTGTCATCGCAAAAATCGCCGGCTTTCATTACCTCTCGCTTGACGAATTCCTGCAGCGGATCTCAACGGGACTTAGCTCGGAATGGATTTTAATCCTCGATGGCGTGACAGATCCGCGTAACTTTGGAGCTTTGCTACGAACCGCGGAAGCGGTCGGAATTCAGCATGTTATTATTCCTAAGCATCGCTCCGTCGATGTGAGTCCGCTGGTCGTGAAGGCAGCATCGGGAGCCACATTTCATCTGGATGTGGTCAAGGCGACCAATATGCGGACGGCCCTCGCGGAGATAAAAAAGTGCGGTTACTGGATCGCCGGTCTGGACGCCCAAGCTGCCAAGACCATTTATGAAACTAAGTACCCGCAACGGCTGGCCATTCTCTTGGGAAGCGAAGGCAAGGGCATTCGCCAGATAAACTTGCGGGAATGCGATTTCGTCGTATCGATCCCTATGCTCGGCAAAATTGCTTCTCTTAACGTCGCGGTAGCAGGAGCCGTTTTTCTGTACGAAATTCTGCGACAAAGGCAGCTCGACGCGGACGACAGGTAGCGGGTCGCTATGTTTGAAACTCCCGAGTTAGATCCCCTGTTGACATGATTACTTGAAGGTGCTTTAAATAACCGTTTACATAAAAGAGTACGCTGGGATGCCTCGTCCTGCGCTGGATTGTCGTGGGAGAATCGAATCTATTTCACCGATGTTCTTGGTGACGGAGAATTGGCTTTTGCGCAAGCGCCAGGCTGGCGCAAGCTAGGCTGGCGTAGCTCAACGGTAGAGCAGCTGATTTGTAATCAGCAGGTTGTAGGTTCAAGTCCTATCGCCAGCTCCAGCTTAGACGGAGCTCCGATATATTTTTCTTTATATTAGGAGTATTGGTAACTTAGCCAAGGTTAAGGGATAGGAGAGGTTCCCGAGTGGCCAAAGGGAGCAGACTGTAAATCTGCCGGCGATGCCTTCGAAGGTTCGAATCCTTCCCTCTCCACCAGACTTCATAACGCGGGAATAGCTCAGTTGGTAGAGCGCAAGCCTTCCAAGCTTGGGGTCGCGGGTTCGAGTCCCGTTTCCCGCTCCATTTTAAGTTTGTCGATGATGTTGGGATCGACAAGGGGAGCAGGTACAGTCGGACTGGCCGCTGTAGAAATTGTGCGTGGTATCTGCCCAGGTAGCTCAGTCGGTAGAGCACGTCCTTGGTAAGGACGAGGTCAGCGGTTCAATCCCGCTCCTGGGCTTGCTGAGAACATACGCGCGGATTTGGCATCCTTGAAGCGATTCATTGGTCATTCAATAGGAGGAAGAGATGAGTAAGCAGAAGTTTGAGCGCAAGAAGCCGCACCTAAATATTGGCACAATCGGCCACGTCGATCACGGCAAAACAACTCTAACCGCAGCAATTACCAAGGTCTTGGAAAAGCAAGGTAAGGCCAAGTTTCTTGCCTATGATCAGATCGACAAGGCGCCGGAGGAGAGAGAGCGCGGTGTGACCATCAATATCGCTCACGTCGAATATGAAACCGATAAGCGCCACTATGCCCATGTCGACTGTCCAGGTCATGCAGACTACGTGAAAAACATGATCACCGGCGCGGCACAAATGGACGGTGCCATTCTCGTCGTCTCTGCCGCCGACGGCCCGATGCCTCAAACTCGCGAGCACATTTTGTTAGCACGCCAGGTCGGCGTTCCTGCCATCGTCGTCTATCTTAACAAAGCCGACATGGTCGATGACAAAGAACTGCTGGAGCTGGTCGAACTCGAAGTTCGCGAGCTGCTTTCGAAATACAAATTCCCTGGAGATGATACGCCGATCGTCATCGGTAGCGCACTGAAAGCCCTCGAGGGTGACACGTCCGAAATGGGTGAAGGCTCAATATTGAAGCTGATGGAGGCTGTGGATTCGTTCGTCCAGGAGCCAGTGCGCGATATCGACAAGCCCTTCTTAATGCCGGTGGAAGATGTCTTTACGATCAGCGGGCGCGGTACCGTAGTGACGGGACGCGTTGAGCGCGGAGTGGTCAAAGTCGGCGAGGAAATCGAAATCGTCGGATTCAAAGCAACACAGAAGACCGTTGCGACTGGTGTTGAGATGTTCCGGAAGCTGCTCGATGAGGGGCAGGCGGGCGACAACATTGGCGTACTCCTACGTGGCACCAAGCGGGAGGAAGTGGAGCGCGGCCAGGTTCTGGCCAAACCAGGCAGTATCACGCCACATACGAGATTCAACGCCGAGGCTTATGTATTAACCAAAGAGGAAGGCGGGCGGCACACGCCGTTTTTCAATGGCTACCGACCGCAGTTTTATTTTCGCACAACCGACGTTACCGGCGTTGTTAAGTTGCCGGAAGGCACTGAAATGGTCATGCCGGGAGACAACATCAATGTCGAGATCGAATTGATCACGCCGGTGGCCATGGACGAGGGACTCAAGTTCGCCATTCGCGAGGGCGGGCGGACTGTGGGTGCCGGAGTGGTAACTAAAATTATTCAGTAATCGATTGCTGAAAGAGGTTGCGTTATGCGGGAACTTATCGGATTTGCTTGCGACCAATGTAAACGTAAGAATTACACATCGACAAAAAACCGAAAGAAGACCACGGAAAAGCTTTCCCTGAAGAAATTTTGCGCTTCTTGCCGCGCGCATACTCTGCATCGCGAGGTTAAGGTCTAACGGGAGAGGGGTCAGTAGCTCCAATTGGTAGAGCGCCGGACTCCAAATCCGGTTGTTGTAGGTTCGAGTCCTGCCTGACCCGCCATCTCATGGATTTCACCGATGGGTGATTGGATCCAAAATATCCAAGACAGTGTCCGGCACGCTGTCGAGTTCTTCAAGGAAGCATGGCAGGAATTGAAAAAGGTCTATTGGCCTTCCCGCAAAGAAACTTACGCAGCGACTCTTGTGGTCATTATTGTTGTCGTCATTATTTCGGTCTATTTGGCGGCGGTCGATCTTGTCTTGACCAAAGCCATTCAGGCGATCATCGGCTGATAGAGTTCGGGCGCCGCGCTATGGCCAAGCATTGGTACATCGTTCACACGTTTTCGGGATATGAACAGAAGGCGAAAGCCGCGCTCGAGGAGCGGATCAGGGCCCTGGGGAAGCAGGATTTTTTCGGTGAAATACTGGTGCCCGTGGAGAAAGTCGTCGAGTTGGTAAAGGGTAAGAAGAAGACGTCGTCACGCAAGTTCTTTCCAGGATACATTCTGGTGCAGATGGAACTGAATGACGACACCTGGCACGTCGTTAAAGAAACGCCAAAGGTCACCGGCTTCGTCGGCGGCAGCACGAATCCTCCTTCAGTTACGGATGAGGAAGTCAGAGCCATTACCCAACAGATGGAAGAGGGCGCCATCAAACCGAAGCCGCGGGTGTTGTTCTCGGTGGGTGAGAACGTCAAGGTGGTGGATGGTCCATTCGCCGATTTCAATGGGGTGGTCGAAGAAGTCAAACCTGACAAGGGGAAGCTCCGAGTCCTGATCAGCATATTTGGCCGAGCGACTCCAGTGGAGCTTGAGTTCGTTCAAGTTGAACGCAATTAGTTGGAAGGATTGAGCCAATGGCAAAAAAAGTGATCGGCGAGATCAAGCTGCAGATCCCGGCTGGGCAGGCCAATCCGAGTCCCCCTGTGGGTCCAGCACTGGGGCAACGTGGCGTCAATATCATGGAGTTTTGTAAAGCGTTCAACGCTGCCACCCAGGCGCAGCAAGGAATGATCACGCCGGTCATCATTACTGTGTATGCGGATCGCTCCTTTACGTTTGTAACAAAAACGCCTCCCGCCTCTGTGCTGTTGAAGAAGGCCGCGGGGCTGGAAAAGGGCTCTTCAGAAACCGGCAAGACATCGGTCGGCAAAGTGACTCGAGCCCAAGTGCGCCAGATTGCTGAATTGAAACTTAAGGACCTCACGGCAAAAAATCTCGCGGCGGCGGAAAAGTCAATCGAAGGAACCGCGCGCAGCTTGGGCTTGGAGGTCGAAGGTTAGACGAGGAAATTATGAGTGAAAAGGGCAAGAACTATCGCGCCGCATTGAACAAAGTCGATCGGAACCAACGCTATCTGCTGGAGGACAGTCTGCGGTTGGCGAAGGAGACGGCTCGCGCCAAGTTTGATGAAACCGTGGAGATGGCCATCCGACTCGGAGTCGACCCACGCCAGGCCGATCAAAATATTCGCGGAACCGTGACGCTGCCACACGGCATGGGCAAAAGTGTGCGCGTCTTGGCATTCGCCAAGGGCGACAAAGAGAAGGAAGCGCAGGACGCTGGAGCTGATTTTGTCGGTAGCGATGAGCTCATTAAAAAGATCAGCGACGGATGGCTCGATTTCGATAAAGCGGTGGCAACACCGGATATGATGGGAGCCGTCGGACGGATCGGTAAAATTCTCGGTCCGCGGGGGCTGATGCCGAACCCGAAAACCGGCACCGTGGCGATGGAGATCGGCAAGGCTGTCAAGGAAATCAAGGCTGGAAAGTTGGAATTTCGGGTTGACAAAGCCGGTATCATTCACGTGCCCGTCGGAAAGGCCTCATTCGGTCCGGAGCAGTTGATCGATAACGCCAAAGCGGTGCTCGGGTCTATCATACGAGCGAAGCCCGCGTCCGCCAAGGGTAACTATATTAAAGGTGTAACCGTTGCGACCACTATGGGTCCCGGCATCAAGATCGACCTCGCGCAGATCCGCGCCATGGCGGCTTGACTGCGACTGTTCCATTCTCTGAATGGCTTATATGAGTTTGGGAGAACAGAATGTCTGAAGCGCCACTCGTCCGCGCCACTCATGGTGAAAAGGCTGAAACCATCGGCGCCGTCCATAAACGGTTCGTGTCAGCCAAAATGGCGGTGGTAACAGAGTATCGCGGTCTGACCGTGGCTCAGATGACGCGCTTGCGCCGTGAGATCCGGGATGCCTCGGGTGAATACCAAGTGATCAAGAACACGTTAGTCCGGCGTGCGCTGGACGGTACGGTTTTTGGCGATCTTGAAAAGCTCTTGGAAGGTCCCAACGGTTGGGTTTTTGCCTACGATGATCCGGTGGTTTTGTCGAAGGCTCTCGTTAAATTTGCCGATGACCATGACAAACTGACAATCAAGGGCGGAGTCTTTGAAGGTCGGTTCATGGATACGGCCGGCGTCAAGGCGCTTTCGCAGATGCCGAGCAAGCCGGAACTGCAAGCCAAATTGCTCGCGATGATCAACGCTCCGGCGACACAGCTGGTGCGGCTCATACAGGAGCCCGGAGCGAGGGTGGTGCGGCTGCTCGAATCAGTTCGAAAAAGCAAGTCTGAATAGCATCTTTTGATCACTAACAAAGGGGGAAGTCTATGGAAGGCGTGTCTAAAGAGCAGGTGAAAGATTTCATCAAGAATATGACCTTGATGGATGCAGCAGCGCTGGTCAAGGAACTCGAAGAGGAGCTTGGCGTGAGCGCTGCGGCACCCGTGGCTGTAGCGGCGGCGGCTGGACCGGCTGCGGCTGCCGCGGAAGAAAAGACCGAGTTTAATGTCATTCTCGCCGAAGCGGGCGAGAAAAAAATTCAAGTCATCAAAGTGGTCCGAGAACTTACCGGTCTCGGGTTAAAAGAAGCGAAGGATCTTGTCGACGGAGCGCCCAAGCCCGTCAAAGAAGCGGTGCCGAAAGCAGAGGCGGAAACCATCAAGAAAAAGCTCGAAGAGCAGGGCGCGAAGGTCGAAATCAAGTAGATCGCTCGTAAGCGGTGCTTGGCGGTAAATTGCTGAAGAATTGTTGACCGAGTTCGACAAGGAGTGTCCATGGCATTTCAAGTTGCCAATAATTTACGATTTCGTCGCAGTTTTGGGAGGATCCGGAAAATCATCGATCTTCCTTACCTGATTGAGATTCAGAAGAATTCTTACGAGCTGTTTTTGCAAAAAGACGTGGCGCCGATGGAGCGCCAAAATATTGGATTGCAGGAAGTTTTCAAGTCGGTTTTCCCGATAAAGGATTTCAATGAGACGGCATCTTTGGAATTTGTCAGCTACTCACTCGGTGAACCCAAGTACGACGTCGAGGAATGTCACCAGCGGGGCATGACCTTTGCCGCTCCGCTCAAGGTTACCGTGCAGTTGGTGCTCTGGGATATCGACCAGCAAACCGGAGCGCGCAGCATTAAAAATGTTAAGGAGCAAGAGGTTTACTTTGGCGAAATCCCCCTGATGACGATCAACGGGACGTTTATGATCAACGGGACGGAGCGAGTGATCGTCAGTCAGCTCCATCGCTCCCCGGGAGTTTTTTTCGAGCACGATAAGGGAAAAACACACGCGAGCGGTAAATTGCTCTACTCGGCCCGAGTAATTCCCTATCGAGGCTCATGGGTCGATCTCGAGTTCGATCCGCGGGACATCCTCTACGTGCGCATCGACCGGCGGCGGAAATTTCACGCGACGGTATTGTTGCGAGCGCTCGGCATGACCACCGAAGATTTGCTCAATTACTATTACAAAAGCGACACGGTGGTATTCGATGGCCGCAAGCCGGCGCTGGTTTTCAACCCAAGTCATCTCCTGAATGCCAAGGTGAGCGCCGATGTGCGAGACCCGAAGTCCAACGACATTATTGTTAAGGAAGGGAAAAAATTTACGCGGCCGATTCTACGACAGATGGAAGCCGCCAAGATGAAGCAGGTGCCGGTCGTCTGGGAAGATATCCTCGGTCGTGTGGCCGCCCACGATATCGTCGATCCCCAAACTAAAGAAATTTTGGTTGAATGCAATCACGAAATTACCCAGGACAAGGTCGATCTCATCCGCGATAAGGGCATTCATCAGATCGAGGTGTTGTTTATCGACGATTCCAGTGTCGGGCCTTATCTGAGAAATACATTATTGCAAGACCGTATCAAGTCGCCGCAGGATGCGATCTTAGAAATCTATCGGCGACTGCGCCCGGGAGATCCCCCCACGGTGGAATCGGCCACTAATTTTTTCAATAACTTGTTTTTCAATCCGGATCGCTATGATCTCTCGAAGGTCGGTCGGCTTAAGCTGAATCATCGTTTGAAGCTCAATGTCCCGCTCGAGCAGGGGACGCTGCGCAAGGAAGATATTCTCGAGGTCGTACGGTACTTGATGGAGCTCAAAAATGGTAATGGCTCAGTAGACGATATTGATCATCTCGGCAATCGCCGGGTCCGCGCCGTGGGTGAGCTCGTGGAAAATCATTTCCGGGTCGGTCTGGTTCGAATGGAACGGGCGATCAAAGAAAAGATGAGCCTGCAGGATATCGAGACCCTGATGCCGCAGGAGCTGATCAACTACAAGCCGGTTTCAGCTGCCCTCAAGGAGTTTTTCGGATCGAGCCAGCTGTCGCAGTTTATGGATCAGACTAACCCGCTTTCCGAAATTACTCACAAGCGGCGGCTGTCCGCACTCGGTCCCGGCGGTTTGACGCGTGAACGAGCCGGATTCGAAGTGCGCGATGTGCACCCGACCCATTATGGTCGCGTCTGTCCGATCGAGACTCCGGAAGGGCCGAATATCGGACTGATCGCGTCGCTGACGACTTACGCCAGGGTGAATGACTTCGGCTTCATTGAAACGCCCTACCGAGAAGTGGAAAACGGACGGGTCACCGACCGGATTCGCTATCTCTCTGCCTTGGAAGAAGAGGATCACGTCATCGCGCAGGCGAATGCGCCAATCGATGGCCGGGGTAATTTCACCGTCGATTTAGTGTCCGCGCGCAAAGGCGGCGAGTTCGTGATGGCGCGCCCTGAAGAGATCAATTTCATGGACGTGTCGCCGAACCAGTTGGTCAGTGTGGCCGCTTCGTTGATTCCATTTCTAGAAAATGACGACGCGAACCGGGCACTGATGGGATCCAACATGCAGCGGCAAGCGGTGCCGCTGCTCAGAACCGAAGCGCCTCTCGTGGGCACCGGCATGGAAAAAACCGTCGCGCGCGATTCGGGCGTAACGGTAGTGGCGCGACGCGATGGCCTGGTGGAAAGCGTCGATTCCACGCGCATCGTGATTAAAGCGGATAAAACGTCCGGACCGAGGGACACCGGGGTCGATATTCACAATCTGGTCAAATATCAGCGGTCGAACCAAAATACTTGTATCAATCAACGACCGATCGTGCTCGTCGGCGATCAAGTAAAAGCCGGCGAAGTCATCGCCGATGGACCCTCGACCGAAATGGGCGAACTCGCTCTCGGCCGCAATGTCGTCGTCGCACTCATGCCCTGGGGCGGCTACAACTTCGAAGATTCAATTCTGATCAGTGAACGGGTCGTGAAAGAAGACATCTATACCTCGATTCACATCGAGGAGTTTGAGTGTGTCTCGCGCGATACCAAGCTCGGTCCCGAAGAAATTACTCGGGATATTCCCAATGTCGGTGACGAAGCCCTCATGGATCTCGATGAGAGTGGAATTATTCGCATCGGAGCTGAAGTGAAGCCCGGCGACATTTTAGTCGGCAAGATCACTCCCAAGGGCGAAACTCAACTTTCGCCCGAGGAAAAGTTGCTGCGCGCGATCTTTGGTGAGAAAGCCGGCGAAGTGCGTGATACATCTCTGCGCGTGCCTCCCGGCGTCGAAGGCACGGTGATCAACGTGCGCATCTTCTCCCGGAAAGGTCTGGGAAAGGATGAGCGCAGCAAAATCATCGAAGATGAAGAGGTGATTCGGCTCAGAAAAGATCAGCACGATGAGATTCGTATTCTTCAGGACGGCGCGCTGCGCCGGCTCAAGCGGCTTTTGGTCGGGCGACGTTTGGCGGGTCGGATTAGCGATGACAGCCGCAAGGTGTTGCTCAACAAAGGTCAGGAGTTGACCGAGGAAGATCTCGATCAGTTGCCGATGTCGTACTGGGGAGAGATTCGCGTCGATAATGAGTCCGTAGAAAACGAGCTCAGCCGAATCATCGACAGCACGACCGGCCAGATCAACCAGATCAAGCGCGCCTTTGAAGACAAAATTGAAAAGCTCAAAGGCGGCGACGAGCTTCCGCCCGGTGTCATCAAAATGGTGAAAGTTTTTGTCGCCATCAAACGCAAGCTCCAAGTGGGTGACAAAATGGCTGGCCGGCACGGCAACAAGGGGGTAATTTCGCGAATTCTGCCAGAGGAAGACATGCCTTATCTGGAAGACGGCACACCGGTGGACGTGGTGCTGAATCCTCTGGGCGTTCCCTCGCGAATGAATGTTGGTCAGATCCTCGAAGCGCACTTGGGCTGGGCGGCACGGAGTCTAGGGCAACAAATCGATGAGTTGCTGCGCACGCAAAATGGTGATGGCGACACGTTGAGACGCCGATTGAAGGATTTCCTGAATACCCGAGAGGCCAATGAGCTGATCGAGGGCGCCAAAGACCCCGAGATTCTAAAGCTTGCGGACAAATACCGAGAGGGCGTCCACATCGCCTCGCCAGTATTCGATGGCGCCGCGGAAGAAGAGATTTTCAATCTGCTCAGAAAAGCGGGGCTGCCCGCCACTGGCCAGGTCACCTTATACGACGGCCGCACCGGCGAACCCTTCGATGGCAAAGTCACCGTGGGGGTCATGTACATCATGAAGCTGCATCATCTTGTCGATGACAAAATCCATGCGCGCTCGACGGGCCCTTACTCGCTCGTCACGCAGCAGCCGCTGGGCGGCAAAGCGCAGTTTGGCGGTCAACGTTTGGGCGAGATGGAAGTTTGGGCTCTGGAAGCCTATGGCGCGGCATACACGCTGCAGGAAATGCTTACGGTGAAATCCGACGACGTAGTCGGTCGAACCCGGATGTATGAAGCAATTGTCAAGGGAGACAATTTGCTGGAACCGGGGTTGCCGGAATCTTTTAATGTTATGGTCAAAGAACTCCAGAGTTTAGGGCTGGATGTCGACTTGGTCGAGGAGAAGTAGCCAGGCCGAGTTGTTCTGCTGCTAGCGGAGGTAATCCGAATGGAAGATCTGTTCAATTTGTTCGAGAAGCCAAAAAATCCCCTCAGTTTCAACGCGATCAAAGTGTCCGTCGCATCGCCGGAAAAGATCCGCTCTTGGTCGCACGGCGAAGTGAAAAAACCCGAGACGATCAATTATCGGACGTTTAAGCCGGAGCGCGATGGCTTGTTCTGCGCGAAAATTTTTGGTCCCACCAAGGACTATGAATGCAATTGCGGCAAGTACAAGCGCATGCGGCACCGCGGCGTGGTTTGCGAAAAATGCGGTGTGGAAGTCATTCAGTCCAAAGTCCGCCGTGAGCGCATGGGGCATATTGAGCTTGCGACACCGGTCGTCCACATCTGGTTTTTAAAGAGTCTGCCGAGCCGGATCGGCGCACTCCTCGACATGTCGCTCAAGGAAATCGAAAAGGTTCTTTATTTCGAATCGTATATTGTGGTGGATCCGGGGGAGACCCCGCTGCAATACAAAGAACTGTTGACCGAAGCGCGATACCGTAAGGCCGTGGAAGAATATGGGGGTAAGTTTATCGCCGAGATGGGCGCCGAGGCGGTCCGCAAATTACTGAAGGCGATCGACGTCACCAAGCTTTCGGAAGATCTGCGCCAAGAAATGCGTGATGCTAACTCCGAAGTGCGGCGCAAGAAGATGGCCAAACGGCTAAAGGTCATCAACGCATTCAAGACGTCTGGCAATCGACCGGAGTGGATGGTCATGGAAGTCATTCCCGTGATTCCACCCGATCTTCGGCCGCTGGTGCCGCTTGACGGCGGCCGCTTCGCGACGTCCGATCTGAACGATCTTTATCGTCGAGTGATCAATCGAAACAACCGACTCAAGCGTCTGATGGAATTGAGCGCGCCTGACATGATCATTCGCAACGAAAAGCGGATGCTGCAGGAAGCGGTCGATGCATTATTCGATAACGGCAGACGCGGCCGTGCGATCACCGGTCAGAATCGGCGCCCGCTCAAATCCTTGAGCGATATGCTCAAGGGCAAAACCGGGCGGTTCCGGCAAAACTTGCTCGGCAAGCGCGTCGATTATTCCGGACGATCGGTGATTGTCGTTGGACCCGAGCTGCGTCTGCATCAATGCGGGTTGCCGAAAAAGATGGCTTTGGAGCTTTTTAAGCCATTTATCTATAACAAGCTTGAAGAGCGTGGCCATGTGACAACCATCAAGAGCGCCAAAAAAATGGTCGAGCGCGAATTGCCAGAGGTGTGGGATATTCTCGACGAAGTGATTCGCGAACATCCAGTTATGCTGAATCGCGCACCGACCTTGCACCGGCTCGGTATTCAGGCTTTCGAGCCGATTCTGATCGAAGGAAAAGCGATTCAGCTCCATCCGCTGGTGTGCGCTGCCTATAACGCGGATTTCGACGGCGATCAAATGGCGGTGCATGTGCCGCTTTCCGTGGAAGCGCAAGTGGAAGCGCGGGCGCTGATGATGTCGACGAATAACATTCTATCGCCGGCAAACGGCAAGCCAATCATTGTGCCGACGCAGGACATCGTGCTTGGGCTCTACTATATGACCCGTGATCGGGTGCACGCAAAAGGGAGCGGCAGGCTTTTCAGCAATCCGAGCGAAGTGCGCGTTGCCTATGATCAAGGGGAGGTCGATATTCAGGCGCCGGTTACGGTGCGAATCAATGGCGAGCGAATTGAGACCACGGTCGGGCGGGTGTTGCTCTACGAGGTCGTACCGGAAGTGATCCCGTTCAAGGAAATTAATCGCATCATGAAAAAGAAAGAGCTCGCAAACCTGATCGATGTGAGCTACCGGCTGGCGGGAAACAAAGCTACGGTCATTCTGGCCGATCGATTGAAGGATATCGGTTATCAGAACGCGACCAAAGCGGGTATTTCGATTTCGATCAAAGATATGGTGATTCCGCCGAGTAAAGAAGAACTGCTTAAGAAAGCCCATGACGACGTGCGTGAAATCGAAGAGCAGTACAAGAACGGTTTGATTACCGATGGCGAACGTTACAACAAAGTCGTCGATATTTGGGCCGAAGTCACCGATCGTATCGCCGACGAAATGTTGCGTGATCTCGGCTCGGAGAAAATCACCGATGAACAAGGCCGTGAAATCATGGCGCCGAGCTTCAACCCAATTTTCATGATGGCCGACTCGGGTGCGCGCGGTAGCGCACAGCAGATTCGCCAGCTTGCGGGAATGCGCGGTCTCATGGCGAAGCCTTCGGGCGAAATTATCGAGACCCCGATCACCGCGAATTTCCGCGAAGGCCTGACGGTGTTGCAGTATTTCATTTCAACCCACGGCGCGCGCAAGGGTTTGGCCGACACAGCGTTAAAGACGGCCAACTCCGGTTACCTTACCCGGCGACTGGTGGATGTGGCACAGGATGCAGTCATCGCCGAGGAGGACTGCGGTACGATGGACGGAATTGAAATGACACCGCTCATGGAAGGCGGCGAGATCATCGAGCCGCTCGGCGATCGCGTTCTCGGACGCGTCGCTTTGGAAGATGTCAAAGATCCGTTCACGGGAGATGTGATCGTAAAAGCCAACCAGGAGATCAATGAGGAGTTGGTCCAGCGCATCGAGGACGCAGGCCTGGAGCGGATCAAGATCCGTTCCGTGCTCACCTGCGCATCGCGCCGCGGCGTTTGTATTATGTGTTATGGGCGCGATTTGGGACGCGGTCATATGATCAACTTGGGCGAAGCGGTGGGCGTCATTGCGGCGCAATCGATCGGCGAGCCCGGAACGCAGCTGACCATGCGAACGTTCCACATCGGTGGAACCGCAAGCCGACGCGCGGAACAGACGACCCTGGAATCGCGGAACGAAGGCACGATCAAGTTCATCAATGTGAGCACCGTTACCAACAAGGACGGCGATCTCGTCGTGATGAACCGTAACGGCGAGGTGGCCATCGTCGATTATCCGGAGGGTGAGAAGGGGCGCGAGCGCGAGCGTGAGCGCTATCCGGTAGTCTATGGCGCGAAGCTCAAGAAAAAGGATGGCAGCAAAGTCAAAGCCGGTGAGCTCTTGGCGGAATGGGATCCCTACACCATTCCGATTCTCACTGAGGTGAGCGGCGTCGTGAAGTTCGGTGACGTCATCGAAACGGTGACCATGGAGGAAAAGGTCGACGAGCGAACCGGACTGTCGACGAAGGTCATCACAGATTCCAAGGATGTGGAGAAACGCCCGCGTATTTCGATCAAAGATATCCAAGGGCAAACTGCGCGTTTGTCGGCGACATCGGAAGCGCGCTATCTCCTGCCGGTGGGAGCGCATATCAATGTTCAGGAAGGTCAGACAGTATTCGCCGGCGACGCATTAGCCAAGATCCCGCGCGAAACCACCAAAACGAAAGACATCACCGGCGGGTTGCCGCGGGTTGCTGAACTGTTTGAGGCGCGCAAGCCGAAAGAGTTCGCGGTCATTACCGAGATCGACGGCATCGTTTCATTTGGCAAGGATACCAAGGGCAAACGCAAGGTGGTGGTCAGTCCCGAGGTGGGCGAGCCGCGCGAGTATCTCATTCCTAAGGGGAAGCATATCAGCGTTCATGATGGGGATCGGATTAAAGCCGGCGAGGCATTGATGGACGGCTCGTCAAACCCGCACGATATTTTGAACATTCTCGGCGAGAAAGCGCTGGCCAAATATCTGGTCGACGAAGTGCAGGAAATTTACCGGTTACAGGGCGTGCGCATCAACGACAAACACATCGAGGTGATTGTGCGACAGATGCTGCGCCGCGTGCGCATCAAAGAAGTTGGCGACACCGAGTTTTTGATCGGGGATCAGGTCGAAAAATGGCGCTTCGACGAAGAGAACCAAAAGGCGATCACTGAACGCGGTAAGCCGGCCGTCGCCGAGCCGCTGTTGCTCGGAATAACCAAGGCGTCGCTGTCGACCGAGAGCTTCATCTCTGCGGCCTCCTTCCAGGAGACGACCAAGGTGCTGACGGAAGCGGCGATTCATGGCAAAGTAGATTTCCTTTGCGGCCTCAAAGAAAACGTCATTATGGGCCGTTTAATTCCAGCCGGCACCGGTTTAACGAAGTACGCGAAAGCGGAGATTGAGATCGAGGAGCCGGAAAGTCCGGCTGGAGTGACACCCGAAGCGGCGGAGGCCTAAAGCGAGTTTTGACAACACTGCCCTAATTTGTTAATAACAGGATTTTCCTAGAGGAGTTCAGATGCCGCTGGGCTCCTCCGAAATCCAACTTATCAGAACGAGAAAATATGCCGACGATCAGTCAATTAGTGCGCGAAAGCCGGGAAAAACAGCGGCCGAAGAACACCGCGCCGGCTCTGCAAGGCTGCCCGCAAAAACGCGGCGTCTGCACTCGGGTGTACACGTCAACGCCGAAAAAGCCGAACTCGGCGTTGCGCAAAGTGGCGCGCGTGCGGTTGACGAACGGGATTGAAGTGACTTCCTACATACCCGGTGTTGGCCATAATCTGCAGGAGCACTCGGTGGTATTGATTCGTGGCGGCCGTGTTAAGGATCTACCGGGCGTGCGTTATCACATCGTGCGCGGCACTCTCGATTCGATCGGCGTTCAGGAGCGTCGCCAAGGGCGCTCGAAATACGGCGCGAAGAGACCGAAATAGGACCAAGTTATGCCACGCAAAGGCGAAGTTCGGAAACGTGAGATTTTGCCTGATCCCAAGTACGGCGACAAAGTCGTAGCGAAATTCGTGAACACCATTATGAGCCGGGGTAAGAAAAGCGTTGCGGAGTCGATCTTTTACCGATCACTCGACATCGTCACCGCCAAGGCCAAAGAAGACGCACTCGGGATATTCAAGCGGGCGATCGAAAATACCCGTCCGACCGTTGAAGTCCGTTCCCGGCGTGTCGGCGGCGCCACATATCAAGTTCCGGTCGAGGTACGTCCGCAGCGACGGTTGTCGCTGAGCATGCGATGGTTGATCGATTC
>DATBEY010000002.1:0-3980 GCA_036558765.1 Binatia bacterium
CAGATGAGTCGACTTCTCATCATCGAAAGAAACGATCACACGCGAGCGCTGCTTCAGTGCCGGCTTCCGACACAACTCAAAGTCAAATTCGCTCCTTCCATGGAAGCAGCGTCAGAAAAATTGCGCAAGCACAAATACGATTTGATCGTTTGGAATGCCTGTTCCGATTCGGAAGGCGATGGTGATTTTAGCTCGACCCTTGATTTCCTCTCGGAAAAGACCCTAGGCGCAAAGACGATTGTCTTCACTGCGGGCGAGATGACGCCTGCAGCCGTGCCATGCGGAACTCACATCGATTTCAAAAAACACCCGAACAACGACGAAGATTTTTTGTCCCTCATTGAAAATAATTTGCCGGTTGCGTCATATGACGCACCAAAAAATGGCGCGCATGAAGACGGCGGCGTGCCGATCGAATTTGAAGGGATGATTACTGTTGGGTTGGCAATGCGTCCGGTGATTCGGCGAATTATCGATGCCGCGGCAGTCGATATTCCAGTCCTAATCACAGGCGAAACCGGAACTGGAAAAGATCTGGTCGCAGCCGCGATCCACCGCGAGAGCGCTCGTAAAGCGAGACCCTACGTCGCCGTCAATATGGGCGCGATGGCGCCCGAGTTGATCGCGAGCGAGATCTTTGGCCATGAGCGCGGCGCATTTACCGGCGCGCAGGATTCGCGTCCAGGTATCTTCGAGCAGGCCAGTGGCGGGAGTGTCTTTCTCGATGAAATCGCCACCATGGACGAAAAGACACAGGTGAGCCTGCTGCGGGTTCTGGAAGAAAAAACCGTTCGCCGAGTCGGCGGTGCAAAAAACATCGGCGTCGATGTGCGGGTCATTGCTGCGAGCAACGAGGATCTCGAGAAGCGGGTTGCCGCCAAAGGATTTCGCGAAGATCTATTCTACCGGTTGAATGTTTTTCACATCCAAGTGCCGCCGTTGCGTGAGCGCCCGGGAGCCGTAACCGTCCTCACGGATCATTTTCTGTCTCAATACGCGGTAATTTATGGCAAAGACGTCGAGCGAGTGTCGCACGATACCTATCGACTACTAAGACATTATTCTTGGCCGGGCAATGTGCGAGAACTCAAAAACGTGATTCAAGCGGCGGTGTTGATGGTCGAGGGAAAAGAGCTCACGCCTGAATTCATTCCCGAACGGATACGGGAATCTACCCCGATTGCCGAGAATGGGTCCGACTCCGTCTGCTCGATTCGACTTGGTGCCACTCTCGATTCGGTTGAAAAAGAGCTCATTCGCATGACCCTAACGCGCGTGAGCGGGAATAAAAAGCTCGCTGCCAGCATTCTCGGGATTAGCCGCCGCGCCCTCTACAACAAGCTCAAGCGGCATCATTTGTTCTGCGTGTGCACATTGTGCGCGCAAACACTCATAAGCTGAGCTTGTAAACATCGAAAATTCCATTGGCTCTAGTTTTAGTGTGAACGAAAGTAGCACGGCTGCAAGTTTTTCAGCTCCAACTGTGAAGTTATGGTTTGATCTCGGTAATAGCGAAGAGGCGCGAGGTTTCTACTCAGCGAAATGGCTCACGAAACATTCCAGTTTTTTTCTGGTGTCGATCTTGCTCCCGTCTTGCCGCGGAGGATTAGCAAACAATGATCAACAAAGCAGCAACCGCTGAACCACCCGTTCACTTCAAGTCATTTTTTGAGCCCGACGTTCTCGCTGCGCATGGTTTTTTCAAAGTGTATCAACAGAAGGGGCAATGGGGGCCGGAAGAACGACTGATGTTTGCAGTTTTGACCGATGCCGTCGATTGTTTTCAGAAATATGTCTGCGGTCAAAACCGCAGGTCCCGGATGCTTTTCGCTGAAGCCGCCGAGTGGATCGAAAGCAGAGATGCGAGCTGGCCGTTTTCGTTCGAGCAAATTTGCCAGACATTGGAGATCAACCCGAGCTACTTGCGAATGGGACTGACGCGGTGGCGCTCGTTGTACGATAAAAAGAGGCCCGCGCGCAGGCGCATACGCGAGCCGCTACGTTATCAGTATCGCGTCAAACAGAGCCGGATCAGTGTTCCTCATTTAGCAATGCATTAAGCAAATTTGGAGAGTGCTTCGCATTTGTTGTAACCGCTTCAGCGGCAAAAATACTTTTCGCTGTATTCCTGAACCACTCGGTGACTAGCGATGTCGTATGCCAGCGACGAGCGTAAGCCGGGCAAGCTGATACTGGTTGGCCTAGATCACAGCCAGATTTTGGAAAGACGGTTCAAGGCTGCTGGATACGAGGTTCTCACGGTCAGAGATGGTATGGCAGCGATCGATCATACGCGCCACGAACCATTGGACACCGCCGTGCTGGTATCGAGTGGATCCCTGGTGAACGTCGCCGACACGGTTTTTAATCTGCGCGATTTGAACCGCTCGATGGAAATCATCATTCTGGTAAACCGCTTGGGCCCGCGCTCCAGCCGCTTTCTTCGTCCACTCCTCGAACATCCGATCGAGGGCACTCGCGTGTTGACGCGCCGTCAACTGCAACGCGAATTAGCTGCCTCTTCAGCACGCCAGCAACACGGCGCTGGTGGATAAGATTGTTCACGGGTCTACTCGCGCACGTTTCAGTTGCCGGCAATAGTTTTGGATCGGACCGGGCGAGCCTGGCTGACCGGCAAAGTGGAACTTGCGGTGAGCATCGATTTGATCAACTCGGTAAGGATTCTCGTGTAGCCCTGGCGCGCCGCTTCCCAGTAGAAGATCTGCTGAGCGGGCAGCTCAAAATGTAGGCTTTTCTGCGCCAGTCCCAAAATGCCGTGATCTTTCGCCGCCCAGGCGCCAATGGTCACCTGATCCAGCGGTTCAATCAGCAGATCGATTTTACCAATCTGCGCGCCCGCGCTGATTATGCGATCACGAATTTCACGATAGCTCGCCTTGATCGTGGCAGCCTCTGCGCGCGTAATGCCTAGAGTTGCCACCATGATCGCTTCTTCGGTTCCGTTCTGGTGGATGTCGATGTAGAGATCCAACGGGCCTCGAGCGGCCGCCATTACGGTATCTTTGAACTGTTGGTAAATTTCTCTGGACCGCCCGGTTGTGCGCTCGAGGTTTCCTGCCGGGTAGCGCCGTTCCGTCGGCCGGTTGACATCGATACGCCAGCCATCGCACTCCGTCGGCGTGAAACCGCGGGTGACAACGCTTGGCAGAGAGGTTCGATAGCTCAGCTCCTCGACCAATTCGCCGGTTTCCCAGTCGAAACTGCCGTGCGGGGCGGCGATGACGACTCCGCGCAATTCGCCTCTAGCCGGGCTCAACTCGATGCGTCCGTAGCGGCCCTGCTTTACTTTCACTACGCTGGAAGCGAGTTTGTCACTCTGAGCCATATCCGACGCATAGCGCAGCCAATTTTTTAGGACCTCGCGATAGACCGGCTTGTAGCGTGCTTCTGCTAAAACATTTGGCAGTCGCAAGATCAATCCGCGCTCGGCGAGCATTAGGACGCCGTGATTTTTTACGCCAAAGGCATTCCAGGAAATCGTATCGAGTGGATTGATGATAAGCTCGACGGGTAAGAGTTGTCGAGCTTTAGTAAACTCACTTTCGATCTTCCTGAACGAATGTTTCAACTCCAACAGTTGTTCGAAACTGAATCCCGCCGACACCACTTCAATGCGCGGGGATTGGCCAGCGGGCGCGGCAGTGCGAAATTCGACATAGAATTTTAGCGGACCGACGGCGCTAGCTTGCAGCAAATTCCTGAAATCCGGATAGATACTTCTCGGACGCATCGACGTGCTACTCCATGCGATTGGACTGTTATGAAGTAATGGCTGTGCCACTGCGATGCGCTTGCTCTTGAAGCCGGAAGCGATCACGATCCCGGCCCCCGTCGCGTCACTGACTATTTTCGCGTAATCGATCGCATCCGGCTCGGTTATGGCGTGGGGTACGCCAACCACAAAGCCATTCCCCTGCGGTTCGGAACGACGAACTTCGATATGCCCGAAATCACCGATC
>DATBEY010000003.1:0-6432 GCA_036558765.1 Binatia bacterium
GGCGGGATCGTCGCTTTACTGACGTACCTTCTGCTGGTTCGGAAACGACACCGCGGGTCGAATACCGAATAACTGGCGCCAGGGCTGGGAGGGCGAGAATGTTAGCTCAAATCAATTCCAAGCCTGTTGGGAGACCACGACTCGATTTCCTTCCGGGTCGGTGAATTGGAATTGTTCGCTGCCCGATTCCGAAACCGATACGCCGTCAGCTTGTAAGCGCTTTTTCGTGCGCGTGAGATCATCGACTTGAATCCCGAAGTACTGGACGCCGCTCTTCGGACGCACTTGCGACTTGGTCAATAATAGCGTCACCGTTCCGTCGCTCAGGCGAACCGTTCCATCATCCGTCCAGCCGACGAGCTCGAGGTCGAACTGCCGCTGGTAAAATTCGCAGGCCGCCGCCAGATCGGGCACCTGCACCGCGAGCAAGCGCACGCCGGGGAGTTTTTTTTCTTCCCTGCCGAGAAAGCCGCGCGCTGAAAGATCGACGTTGTTGCCCCACGGATCGACGAATCGCATCTCTGCCGGCCGCGCACCTTCCGGTCCGCCCACACCGGCGGAAACCTGCGGGCTTGCGCCGCGATGTAAGTTGGCTGGCAGCTTGCCAACGGCTTGGTTGAGATCATCGACCAGAAAACCGTAGTGGTGAATGCCCGGTTGCCGTTCGAGTTCGGCGCCGTCGGCGCGATGCGTCCCGACGACCGCTCCGGCTTCATCTCCCCGGCTCTGCAGAAAGGCTAGGTTGAACAGTGGATCGATCACCATTCTGGAGCCGCTCGGAAAGATCTTGCATTCCTCGAAACCGAAATGTTTTTGATAAAAATCGCTGAGCACCTTCGGTTGTTTCGAAATGAACGCGATGTGCCTGAGCTTTGCCATGCTTCACCCCCATGTTATGCAACAATCTATAGTGCCACAATGAACGGTCTGTCAATCGGTTGTCCACTAGCATGTTTAGATGTACGAAATTTTGAAGCACTAAATCCGCAACCCGAAACAAAGGTGAAAGACTTGACGTTGTTTGGATTGGTTCGAATTTCGAGCTTCAGATTTCGATTTTTAACGAATTGCCGGTGCCACCTGCTCCATGAATCGCCGCATCGAGGCCCGCACCTGCGCGTCGGTCAATCCTCCGAGTGCGAAGTTTCCGGCTAAATCTGTTAAATAGAGCCGCTCGCGCGCATATTCAATCTTGTTGCGCACTTCTGCTGCGCTGCCGACGAGCACGCGGCTTTGCTCGACCAAGTCGTCGAACGTGAGCTGCTTCATCTGCGCACGGTGTTGTTCATGACTTCGATAAGATGCCGGGTCGCCCATTCCCGGCGTCAGGCCATGGGCCTGACGCGCCGCCGAATGATATTCCGCAAGCCCCGGTGCTGCGGCGGCACGCGCCTCCGCGGAGCTTTCACCGACGCAGGCATGATACACGCCGAGGACGCGAGCGCTCGACGGATCGTGTCCAGCGGCCTTCCGTGCGCTGAAATAAGCCTGCATTTTGGTGCGCAGCTCTTCGACCTCGTTCAGAAAAGGAATGAGCATCATATGAAATCCTAGCTGCCCCGAAAGCTCGAAAGATTCCACCGAGGTAGTCGCCGCCATCCAAACTGCAGGGTGCGGCTCCTGCAGCGGACGCGGATAAACCTCGACGCCGTTAATTTCATGAAATCGTCCCTTGTGATGCAACGCTGGCTCCTTCCAAGCGTTGAGGACCACTTGGAGATTTTCCTTGAAGCGATCACGCAGCTCGTCGAGCGCAATGCCGAACGTCAGCGCTTCCCATTTGATAAAACCGTGTCCCACGCCAAACTCAACTCTACCGTTGCTCAAGCAGTCGAGCGTTGCGTAATCTTCGGCGACGCGCAACGGGTTGTGATAGGGCAGCAAGAGCACCGCCGTGCCGATACGCATTCGCGTCGTTCGCTGCGCAATTGCCGCGCCGATCACCGGTGGCGACGAAAAAAATCCGGCGAAAGAATGGAAGTGATGCTCGGCGAGCCAGACCGAGTCGAAGCCGATCGCCTCTCCGAACGAAACTTGATCGAGAACCGTTTGAAAGCGCTCAGCGCCATCCGCGCGCGTCGGCGGAAGCGACGACGGCAAATAGAAGAGCCCGTAGCGCATGGCCGGACCATACGTCAGCGAGTTGGGGATGACAAGATGAAATCGGTGAGAGAGTTGAATTAACTGACCCTCTCCCGACTCCAAGCCGGAGGTTCATCAACAAGTCGACTAGAAGTCGACCTTTCATCCTAACCACCCAGCTCGCACGTGGAGAGGGTCATCCTGAGCCCAAGCGAAGGATCTCGACCCCAAAGAAAGAGAGATTCTTCGGCACGTCCAGAATAACAAACCGTGCTTCGCCTGGAAGGCGGGGGGTTTCGACCACAATGGGAATCCACTTTAGCAGTCACAAAAAAGGGCGGCCGTTCATCGCGGTCGCCCTTTTGCTGCATCGTTAAGAAAACTACGCTTCGATGACCTTCTTCCATTTGTTGTAGATCTTGTCGCGTAATTCCGGCGAAGATTCCGCAACCGGCGGAAAGTCTTTCATCCACTCGAAGGGCCGGCAGGCATCGATCACCGCGCGAGAGTTGAATCCTTTCTTGCTCGGGTGAATGCGCGGATCGAGCGGCCCGCTCCAGCAGCGGCGCAGGATCTCGATGGATTCCACCGGATCGGAACGGCTGGCGAGCGCCCAAAGCACATCGAAAGTGTTGGTCGGATCGATGTCTTCGTCGACGACGATGACATAGCGGCCGAGATATGCGCCGGCATGGACCTGAGACGCGGCGAGCATCGCCTGGCGGGCGTGACCGGGATAGCGCTGCTTGATTGAAATGATGTTGAGCAATCGACCGCCGCCGGCTTCGTGACACCATACGCCTTTGACGTCCGGAACGCCGGCTTTCTCGACCTGCTCCCAGATCAGCGAGGCTTTCACCATGCACTTGGCGATCGAATAGTCCGAGGGCGGACGTCCCGGGCGAGCGCAGCAGAGAATCGGATCGTTACGATAATAAATGTTTTCGACTCGTATCACCGGCTCCGGGCGGCTAGAGCTGGCATAATAGCCGGTCCATTCGCCGAACGGACCTTCAGTTTTGCGGTCGGTCGGATCCATCCACCCTTCGATGACGATTTCTGCATTGGCGGCGAACGGAAGTCCGGTCGATTTGCCTTCGATCACTTCGATGGGCTCGCCTTTCAAACCGCCGGCATAGTCAAATTCCGAAACCCCGTAGTCGATTTCGTTACCGGATACCATAAACAGTACCGGATCCTGCCCCACGGAGACGATCACCGGACAGGGTTTGCCGCGCTCGAAGTACTTGTTGCGCTGGATGCTGCCGTGCTTGCCCGGCGAAATGTACAGTCCCATGCTGTTCTTGTCATGTACCATGCCGCGGTAAGCGCCGAAGTTGACCCAGCCTTCATCCGGGTCACGGGTCGTGACCAGACAGGCGGTACCGATAAAGCGACCGCCGTCGAGCTCATGCATGAAAGGCACGGGAAATTTGAGCAGGTCGACTTTATCGCCCGAGTCGACGTTTTCCAGAATCGGCCCTTTGGTGACCACTTTGTGCTTGATCGGTTCGTGAGTGACGAGCTTCTGGCGGAAGGCACGCACGAGGTCCAAACTGGAGAGGTTCATATCTAGACCAAGATTCAAAGCCATCCGTTTAAATGAAGCGTTTTGCGCGAAAAGAGTTCGATAGCCCTTCGGATAACCCGGAACGTTGTCGAACAACACCGCCGGCGTCACGCCGCTCTTCGATTGCCGGGCGAAGATCTCGGCTAACGTTCCCATTTCAAGATTCCAGTCCACGCCATCGACCTTCTTCAGCTCGCCGATGCTGTCGACGATCTCGAGCCAGTCGCGTAAGTCTTGATACCTCGGAGTCTTCCCCGCTTTCATTTCGTCTTCGGCCAGCTTCCTAGCCTCTAGTGCTGTCATTTGGACAGTCTCCTTTCGAATTCTGTTTCGAGGATTCTATTCCCCCATCATGGATTCATCAATACCTTCCCTATCATCGGCTGGAAGGCCGTTGCAACTTCTTGGATCCAACTGGAGATAGACTTTTTCGCCGAGATGAACGGCGTTGAAGGGATGCGTATGAACCGCGAGCAAGTCATCGCCGACGGCGACTTTGCATTGATAGGCATCGCCCATGAAAATGGCTTCGGTGACTTTTCCTTCAAGCACGTTCTCCAATCCTTGCGGTCGCTCTTTGTACAATGGAATATTTTCCGGCCGGATCGAGATCACCGCCGCCTGATTCTTTTTTAGATCGGTCGATGGAATAAAGCTCAAAATCCCTTTTTTGGTTTCCAACTTTCCCGGCTTTCCATCGCCGTCGATCTCGACCACCTTGCCTTCGATAAGGTTGGTCAAACCGAGGAACGTGGCGGTGAATCTGCGTTTCGGCCGGGTATATAGCTGATGCGGAGAGCCGACTTCGATCAAGACGCCGCCGTGCATGACCGCAATCTGATCGGAAATCGCCAGCGCTTCGGCCTGATCGTGGGTGACGAAAATCGTCGTGATGTGCGTTCTCCTTTGCAGCGACTTGATCTCCGAACGCATTTGCACGCGCAGTTTCGCATCAAGGTTGCTGAGCGGCTCGTCGAGCAGCATCACCTTGGGCTCGTTCACGAGCGCGCGCGCGAACGCGACGCGCTGTTGCTGCCCGCCGGAAAGCTTCGGAGCTGGACGGTCTTCCAATCCGTCGAGACCGACGATCTTCAGAACGTCCGAGACTTTGCGCTTGATTTCATCCTTCTTGCGTCGCTGAATCGTCAAAGGATAAGCGACATTTTCCGCTACCGTCATGTGCGGCCAGATTGCGTAGGATTGAAAGACCATGCCGATCGGTCGTTTGTTGGTTGGTACATACACCCGCTCGCCCGAAGCGAATACCGTGTGCCCGGCAATGCTGATCTTGCCGCCATCCGGCCGCTCCAAACCCGCGACGCAGCGCAAAGTCGTCGTTTTGCCGCAGCCGCTTGGGCCCAGAAAGGTGTAAAGCGATCCCTCTGGAATGTTCAGCGTGACACCCTTGAGCACGTGCACGCGCTCCTTGTCTTCGCCGAAATATTTCTCCAGCGCTTCGATCTGTACCATTTCTCGTGTTTCCGCCATCTCTCCTCCGAACGGCTTGGATCCGCACAGGCGTGAAAGTCCAAACCTGAATCTTGAGAACGACTATTCCGCTATACCGATTCTCGCCCCGAGCTTTCGCGCGGTAAACGCCATCGCAATCAACAACAGCACCATCAAAACTCCGAGGGCGCATACATAAGTGTACTGGCCGCCTTCCCAAAGATCGAATGCCATGATCGACAGCACCGTGCTGTTGTAAGAATAGAGCAAAATCGAAGTCGAGAGCTCTCTCAAGGCGATGATACTGATGTAAATCCAGCCGGCAGTAAACCCCGGCATCAACAAGGGCAGCACGACTTTGCGGAACGTCTGAAACCAAGTGCCTCCAGCAGTGAGCGACGCTTCCTCCAGCTCTTTGTTGATTTGAATCATCGACGCCGAAGCGGCGCGAATGCCGTAGGGCATGAACTTCGTGAGATATGCGAGCAGCAAAACCCAAATGGTTCCATAAATTGGGATCGGCAAAGTCAAATAGACCCAGATCAAGCTGACGCCGAGCACGATACCCGGCATCGCGATCGGAATAAAGGTCATGTTGTCGAGCAACGCCCGACCGGGCAATCGCGTCTTGACGGTGATCCATGCAATGACGGAAGTGAGCAGCATGACCAAGGTCGCCGATCCGACCGATAAATAAAAGCTATTCTTGAATGCCGTCAGGGCCAAAGGATAATTGATAATGTATTGATAATTGGCCCAGGTCATTTTGGCCATCAACTCCCGCGACGGCACACCGTAGTACGGTATAAAGGATGACCAGAGCAATACGAACACCGGTAAGATGACGGCCAGAAGAAAAATCAGGAACGAAATGCCGAGCGTGAAATATTTCCACGCTCCGAGATCGATGACGCGCGGACGGTAACCTTTGCCGGTTACGGTGGCGTAGCGTTCCTCTTTGCGCGTGATGCGACCGTACACGAGCACGCCGACGCTGCTAATGGCGAGAAGCGTCACTGCGTACGCCCCGGCCAAGCCAAAATCAGAAGGAAACTGATGAATCGCTAGAAAGATTTTGGTGGTGAACACAGAAATTTTCGCCGGCACGCCGATCAGCGCCGGCACTTCGAAAGCTTCGATGCCGCGGACAAAGTTTATCAAGAGCAAACTAAACATTGCCGGACGCATGAGCGGCAGCGTCACGTGCCAAAATGTTTGAAAAGTGCTCGAGCCTGACGCGAGTGCCGCCTCTTCCAGCGAAGTTTCCATATTGCGAAATGCCGCGGACATCAAAAGAAAGACCAAAGGATAAAGGTGGATCGACTCGGCCC
>DATBEY010000004.1:0-34836 GCA_036558765.1 Binatia bacterium
AAGGTCAAATCCAGCGCCACCCCAAACGTGCTCGTCCCATGAGCCAGCATGAGGGCGCGCAGTGCATCGACTTCGTACGTCAGCGGATTAATGTGCGATATGATCTGTAGCCATCTTGGCATGAGTGCAATCGGGTAAATCGCGTTGCTCGCAAAAAATAGCGGCATGGTCAGTACCTGTCCCATGCCCATGAATCTCTCACGCGTTTTGACCAACGAAGCGATGATCAGCGATAGCGTCGAGAACATCGCTGCGCCGATAATGACCGTGACGACCACGCCAAGCAGGGCCGCCGGATGCCAATTCATCTCCACGCCGAGCAGCAGCGCAAGCACGTAGATAATAACGGCTTGCGTTAATGAGCGTATCCCGGCCGAGAGAGCCTTGCCCAACACCAGAGCGCCGCGCGGGGTCGGGCTCACCAAGAATTTGTGAACAATGCCGAGATCGCGCTCCCAGATAATGCTGATGCCATAAAAAATCGCGACAAAGAGCACACTTTGAGCAAGAATTCCGGGCGCCATGAAATCGAGATAAGGGACATCGCCGGTGGAAATCGCACGTACCTTGGTAAACACTTCGCCGAACAGCAAAAGCCACAACGCCGGCTGAATCGCTCGGGCAGCCATCTCGGTAAAATCATGACGTAATCGACGCACTTCAAGCTCGGTGATCACTAACGTTTTATCGACGAATCGGATCAGCGGCGCGAGCAATCCGTCTGCCTGGATTGAGCTTGGCTCAACCCAATCGTTTCGCCATGCGTCGTTCGCGTGCGGTTTCACCGAAAGTTCCCCCTGACTCCAGCGTGTCGCCGGCAAAATGAACGAATACATCGTCCAGCGTCGTATCGCTGCCGCCGACGCTCGCTTTGAGTTCCGCCGGCGTGCCGATAACCACTACCTTGCCGGAGTGCATGATAGCGACACGAGTGCATAAATCATCGGCTTCTTCCATGTAATGCGTGGTCAAAAAGATCGTCGTGCCGTATTGGTCGCGCAACCCCTTGACGTGCTCCCAAACCGCTTGGCGCGCCACTGGATCCAAGCCGATGGTCGGCTCATCCAGGAACAGCACGCGCGGCCGGTGCAGCGTGGACTGGGCAATTTCCAAGCGGCGAATCATGCCCCCGGAATATTCGCGCACGAGCTTGTCAGCAGCCGCGGTCAAGCCCATGAACGTCAGAGCTTCGCGCAAACGTATTTCCCGCTCTTTGCGAGGGATGTCATAAAGCTTGGCAAAAATGAGTAAATTCTCGTATCCGGTAAGCGAGCCATCCACCGAAAGCGCCTGCGGCACATAGCCGATAATGCGCCGTACCCTCGCCGGCTCGCGGATGATGTCGAAACCCCCGACACGCGCGGTGCCTGAGGTGGGCCGCAACAAAGTTGTCAGCATCTTGATTACGGTCGTCTTGCCTGCCCCATTGGGCCCGACCAGGCCAAACACTTCGGCGCCGGAGACCGAAAGCGTTACCGCGTCGGCAGCGATCAGATGATCGAAACGCCGAGTGATCGCTTCGGCTTCAAGAATCGATGATGTCGGACGCTTCATTGCAGCTAGATCTGGCCATCAGCTATGCTCCTCAAACAAACCCATCCGCGTAATCACGCGGGCTAAACTGCTTTTGGCGCAGGCACCACCAGGACAGGACACGACGCGGCTCGCAGAAGCTTATCGGTCACGCTGCCGATCAATGCACGGGAGAGACCGGTGCGGCCGTGCGAGCACATGACAATGAGGTCGACCTGCTCACTATCGGCGCAGTCGAGAATCGCGCCGTAGGGCTGCCCGGCATCCACTAGCTTTTTAATCCGCACATGCGCTGCTGCATCGCCGACCTTCTCTGCGACAAACTCATCCAGCCGCTTCTTGTGTCTTTCTATATCGCTTTTATTGATGGTATTGGTTTCGTCCAGCAACACCACATTCAAGACGACCAATTCCGCAGCGGCATCCTTCGCCAGCTGGCATGCGTAACGAACGCCGCCAGCGGACAGATCGGAGAAATCTGTTGGGGCGAGAATTTTCTTTGGCAAGCTCATGGTTATGCTCCTCCATTAGTCGATGTTGCTTAGCACTTTTTGAGTATTCAAAATGCCTGCCACGAGTGCTTAGAGTTTGTAGCCGATCTTCCGCAACAGATCTTTGCGCCAGGCAATCCCGGCTTCATCCTCGACGCCTTTGCTCTTACCGCCATCGATCACGCCCATGATACCGCGCCCCTGCTCGGTTTCTGCAATCACCACTTCGACGGGATTGGAGGTGGCGCAAAAAATGCGACACACTTCCGGAATATTTTTTAGCGTGTTGAGTATGTTGATGGGAAAAAAACCCGGGCCCAAGAATAGAATGAAGCTATGCCCGGCTGATAGCGCAAGCGCGTTCCGTTTGGCGAGCTCGATCAAGTCTTGATCCGTGCCACTCCAGCGCACCAGCAGCGCCCCCGAAGCTTCGCAAAAGGCAAAGCCGAACTTGATTCCCGGCACACTCTGCACCAGCGCTTCATGAACATCCTCGACGGTCTTAACGAAATGGCTCTGTCCGAGAACGAGATTGATTTCGTCAGGCTTAGCGATTTTTAGCGTGGTCAACTGCATGACAGCATTCCTTCCAAAATCAGGACTCTCGGCTGCCGGGCAGAACCGAGCAGTCCCCCACTTCGACGGAAGACATGAGCACCGGCAACTTCACGGAGCGGCAGCAGGCCCTCAAGGACGAAACAGCAACACCGGATCTTGGGAGTGCTGCACGACTTTTTCTGCAATGCTGCCGACCAGCCACCGACCAACGCCCGACCGGCCGTGCGTCGACATCGCCACAAGGTTGTTATCGGTTCTGCGAGCGAAATCGATAATCTCACTTGCTGCGTCCCCGAGCACCGCAGCGGTGGTCACGTTCTCGAGTCCTTCGGCGCGAAGCGCCTGCAGCTTGCCTTCGAGGTACGTTTCTACTTCGGCCTTAAGGCTTTCATTGAATTGAGCCGTGCTCTGCGCAATCAGGCCGTCGGTAATGATGTAAGCTTCGGCCGCGGGGGTATAAGCCCGCACGAGTTGGACTTCCAGCTTGAGGGGCCTGGCGAGTGCCACCACACTAGGCAGCACCTTTTCGGCCAATCCGGAGCCGTCGAGCGGCAAAATAATCGTTTTGAGGCTCACCGGTGTTACGGGATCAGCTTTTTCCGTCGGGCGAATGACCAACAGCGGATTGGCCGCATGCTGTACAACCTTGCTTGTGACGCTGCCCATTAACCAGCGGCGTAGGCCCGACATGCCATGCGTCGCCATCGCGATCAGGCAATGCGGATCGTGACGATAACGCTCGATGATTACTGTCGCCGCCTCGCCGGTCTCGATGTGAAAGTTGGTGGATATGACGGAAGAAAAATATTTTTCGCGAACTCCCTCCAAATAGGCCCGGGCACTGGCAGGCGACCAAGACGGATGATCAGAAGCGGATTCGATCACCGTAAAAAGATCGACTGGCAGATTGAGCGGCACCGCGAAGAACCGCGCAAAAGGAAGAATTTGCTCGGCGAGCCGTGATCCATCCAGGGGCAGCGAAATCCTGCTGAACATTCGCGCTCCCTGAGTCCTCAATGAGGCGCTCGGAACACTAGAACTGGACTGCTGCAGTGGCGTACGACGGTTTCCGCAACGCTCCCCACCGCCCAGCGGCGGACGCCAGATCGGCCGTGCGAGCACAAAGCGATTAAACGATCCGGTCGATTACCCGCGTAGTTGATGATTTCATCGGCGTCATAGCCCTGCCGAGAGGCGATAGTAACGCTGCCCACGCCGGCTTTTTTCAATCCAGCTTTTTTCTCTTCCAAATAGTGCAATACATCAGCCTCGGTCTGGGCGAGCAATCGATCCAAATCGATGGCGAACCCGCCGCCGGCATCATAAAAACCGGCTGGGATGTTGTAAGCACGAAACAGCACCATTTCGGCATCGAGCTTCTTGGCGAGCTCGCTAACGGGCGGCAACACGGTTTCCGCGAGCGCAGAGCCGTCAAGCGGCACCATGATCGATTTGATCGCGAGCGGCTCGTCTGTGCGAGTTGGCGGTGTCGCCCGGATCAGGAGCAAAGGATTGCTGGTGCTGCGTAACACCTTTTCCGCCACGCTGCCTAACAACCAACGATTCAGACCGGAGCGGCCGTGGGTCGCCATCGCGATCATCGCTGCAGGGTTTTGTGCCGCATACTCTACAATCGAGGACTCGGGGTTGCCTTTCAAGATACGGCAATCGATTTGCCCACTGGCGAAACTTGGGGCGAACTGTTCTATGTACTGCCGGCGTCTTCGGGTCTCGTCTTCGGCAAGCTGATCGAGAAAAAGGGCTTCGGAAGCTGGGGCGCTACGCGCGAGCTCCGTCAAGTCAATGACCGAGATCAATTCGACAGGGATACGAAGCCTGGCGGCGAGCAGCCGTACGTACGGCAAAACCGCTTCGGCCACGGGCGAACCATCTAGCGTGACCAAAATTTTCGTTGGCACGGTATCCATGACCGATTGTGTTTCTATCGCGCTCTCGCCACCAGCACCGGATCAGCGGTGTGGCGGACGACATTTTCGGTAACACTGCCAAGCACCCAGCGTTTTACGCCCGACCGTCCGTGCGAACACATGGCGATCAAAGCATCCGGCGTTTTGCGTCCGATAGCGATGATTTCGTCGCCGGCAAAACCTTCCTTCGAAAGAGCCGAGACTTTTTCCACGCCGAGCTTCTTGATCTCAGCCACTCTTTTTTCGAGATACTCGTTGGTTTCGTCGCGCACGGCGGAGATGAGATCGTCGTAGTTGACGGCATAAAAACCGTCATCACCGGCGTATGCGTTGTATGGAATGTGGTAAGCCCGAAACAGCACGACTTCGAGCCCGAGTTTTTTTGCCATGACGGCGGCCATCGGCAGAATGCTCTCCGCCAATTCGGAACCGTCGAGCGGCACGATAATGCTTTTGAACGAAGCCTCGCCGTTTCCAGGAGCTGCTGCTTCAGTGGCGCGCACCAACAGCAGCGCATTGGCAGCGCCGCGCAGGACCTTTTCGGCCACACTACCCAGAAGGAATCGGTTGAGGCCCGAACGGCCGTGGGTCGCCATGGCAATGAGCATTGCCGTATCGGTTTCGCCCCTTTCGATAATCACATCCTCAGCCCTGCCTTTTTCCACTTTACAGCTCACGGCGGCGCCGCTAAAGCTCTGTGCGATGCCGCGTAAATAATTTTCGCTGCTGTGCATTCCTTCTTCGATCATCGTATCAAGAAACCGCGCCTTTTCGGCGGTGATATGGGTCGCCAGCTCGGCGATATCGATGACCGCCAACAATTCTATGGGGATTTTGAACTTCGCCGCTAAGTAACGGGCGTAGGGCAGCACTTTTTCCGCAGTACTCGAACCGTCCAGCGGGATCAATATTTTGCTATACATAACCGTCCTCCTCGTCGCCAACAAGCTACCCTACACTCGTCCAAAGCTACGCTATTAGTCAATTTTTATTTTAACTTCTTTCGCCTTTGCCGCTTCGGTCTTCGGCAGCCGGACCTCCAGAATTCCATTCTTGAAGTTCGCTTTGACCTTATCGCCATGGACATCCGTCGGCAACGGCAACGTTCTCACGAACGATCCATAGGAACGCTCCGAGCGATAATAGTTCTCTTTCTTGACCTCTTCTTCTTTTTTCTTTTCCCCTTTGATGGTCAGCGTGTGATCCGTCAAGTTCACCTCGATGTTGTCTTTGCTCATGCCGGGGATCTCCGCCTTCACAACGATATCGTCTTTCTCTTCGAACATATCGACCGCCGGCGCCGTTAGCTCCATCTCTTCACCGCCGAACCATCGTTGTGGCCACCACGGTCGTATTCTGCGCCCGAAGAATTCATCCATCATGCGATCCATGTCCCGCTCCCACCGGGTCAAATCCGTAAAGGGTCGCCAGGGGGCCACGGCCTTTGTTTCTTTTTCTTTGTCTGCCATTTTTCCCTCCCTTTCTTAAGTCCCGCCGAACCGAAAATGAATTCCGCAATCGTTATGCCAGCAAAGGCGGAGAAATTCCGCCTGCCTAGGAGAACGATTTCGCAAGGTTGAAAAAAAACTCCCGAGCTCGTGTCAATAATGAAATCGAAAACGAAAAGATCGGAAATTGTCCGGCGCGGCACGGACGGGAGTCGTTTGTTTGCAAAGCAGTACGGTGCGACAATCGCACCGACGATCGTGGATGGCACTTAGTTCGCTAGCGACCCTCCCTGACTGACTGTATGGAGCTGTTGCTGAAGATACAAAGGACTGATTGATGATTAATAATTCTTGTGAGCCACATGAGACCAGGCCGATAAAAAGTGCTGCCCGAGGTGGAGAAAAATCATTTTTACCTATAGCGGCGTTCGTGATTGCATGCTTTATTGGGCTGGCGTTATTTCACTTCGATGACGCTTCAGCTCAGGAAGCGGAGGTCATTGCCGGCGGGGAACTCGAGTATCAAAAGTATTGCGCGGTATGCCACGGCGTCGATGCTAGGGGCGGCGGAATCATGGCAAAGTTCCTCACCATCAGACCAGCAGACCTCACCCAGATAGCAACCCGGAACGGCGGCACATTTCCATTTTGGCAAATCTATCGGATGATCGATGGCGGTGAGGTTCGCGGACACGGCACCCGCGATATGCCCATTTGGGGTGATCGCTTCAGAACCCAGGCGGGTGGAAACGATCCTGGATCTCGTGCCCAAGCCGCGGGGAGATTGCTCGGTCTGGTGTTCTACTTACAGCACATACAGCAATAGTCTTCACTGCATTATCGTCGGACCGGAAGCGCTGGTCCGTGACAGACGGGCGCGTTTATTAGACGCTATTCCGTTGGTCTGAACCCGCCCACTTTATTGCGAATGGTCCGGCAGTTTTCTATTATTTTTCAAGCGAGAGCAGAAAAAATCTCTCGTCTGAAGAGTACGAAGAGGAGCGGAGAACCTGCAATGAGCTTGAAAAAACAGTACCTGAAAAAGAATTCATCCTGCAAAGTAACTTTTTCATTTCCGAGGGAGGCGGCTGGTTCAGCCGCGCAGGTTAGCCTAGTCGGAGATTTTAACGGGTGGAATAAAGACGCAATTCCGATGAAGAGACTTAAAAATGGTGGCTTTACAGCAACCCTGACACTGCAAGCGAACAAGGAGTATCACTTCCGTTATTTTCTCGACGGCGAGCGCTGGGAGAACGACTGGAACGCTGATAAGTACGTCCCCAATCGCCACGGCAGCGACGATTCGGTGGTTGTGGTTTAGCGGTCAAGCAAGGACGGAAATCCTTTCCGGTCGTGCGCTGAGCAGCTCCATGACTTCCTCATCAGAGACTTGACTGAAATCGTTGAAGAACTGCCCGACCGCAGAAAAGTCGGCGGGGGTTTCCAAGCAAACGAGGGCGTCGCACTCGCTCAGCAGCAACTTCGCGGCTTCCCGTGAAGCAACCGCTACGGCAGCAATCAGTTTTTTGGGTTGCCGTGCCCGCACCGAACGCAGTGCGGCCATCATTGTCGATCCCGTAGCCGTACCATCATCGACCACCATCACCAATCGGCCACACGGGTCGACCGCTTCGCGTAACGGGGTATATTGTCTGCGCCTCTTTTGTAAGAGGGCCAACTGACGTTGCTTTTCCGATTCTATATAGCTGGCGCTGACTTCCACAGCCCAAGGCGAAAAGAACGTGCTGCCGCCTTCATCTATCGCCCCGATCGCGAGCTCAGGCTGCTCCGGATGCCCGAGCTTACGTACGAGAATGACATCTAAACTAGCGCCCAACTTATCTGCGATGATCCTGGCCATAGGTACCGCGCCCCGCGGAATAGCCAAAACGAGCGGATTGTCCTGTTCGCAATAGGCACGAAGCCGCTCCACCAGCAGGTTCGCCGCATGTTCGCGATTCGCAAATAGCATGTCCTGCCTCGACTTTCTGGACCAGAGCCGCAGCCCCTGAAGGCTTCGCTTCCAGCTATTGCGATAGCGCCGTAGGGAGCGACTCAAAATTTGATCCTCCCTATTCATAACTTCGTTCTTGTTTAGTGCCCGATCCACCGCCCTAATATGGCCTCTCCCCGATTTTGGCGTACGCTGAACAACAACGCACAGGGTATGCCATAGGATTTTGTTGTAGAGAGAAGTCATCCGGTAGAGCGTCCAAACTGTCTGCTTGGTCAGTCTGGTTGTCGGTGATTTCACTACCTTGACAGCTCCGGGTGCAGTGCTTATCTTGGAGCTTGATCTCGCCGGTTACACGCCAAGCCTCTGATCTCCCAATTCTTTAGTTAAAGTAGCTTTAGTGGACCGTTTGGGAACAGCTCGTGCATGAAAAAGTTGTTTTTAGCGTGAACCGAAGCGAGGATCTACGCGTCTAAACTATTTACCCGGGCGGAGTAACGCGCTCGGGGCCACTGAGTGAGAAGATAAGGAGTGTTTCATGACACCGCCATTTGACGCTGATCGAGCCGCAAATAATGAGATAGAACCCCAAGATCTGGGAGGCGTGCAATTTCCAGAACAAGATCAGGAATTTCCTGCCGCCGTCGATGCGGCGGAGGAGTCCTCCGAGGAAGAAGAACAGGAGCACGAGAGCTCGGATGCTTCGCTGAGTTCCGTTCAGCAGTACCTACAGGATATCGGTTCCGTCCCTCTGCTGAGCCGCGAGCGCGAAATCGAACTCGCAAAGGAGGTCGAGAGCGCGACACAGCAGATTTTTGAGGCCCTGTTCTCGACGCCTTTCGCCCTTCATAAGGTTATTGAATTCGGTCGTGCGCTGAGAGCTGGCGAAATCGAACTGCGCGATATTATCGCTAAGTCCGAAGACGACGATGACGAGGGTGTGAGCAGCATAGATCCCAAACCCTTTTTGAAGCAGGTTGCGAAGCTTTCCCGTCAGGTCGAGCACTGGGAGCGCATTTGGCGGGAGGCGAATAGAGCCCGAGTCAGCGCAGCCAGGCGCCAACGTTTAGCGCATGACGAAAAGGCGCAACTGACAAAGATTCTGGGCACAATCAAGGAACTCCGCTTGGCGTCCGACCAGCTGGAGAAGATGATTACCCAGCTTGGCAGCCTGGCCGAACGCATTGCCGGGCTCGAACAGCAAGCACACAGTCACTCGCGCTCGAAAAGAGATGCCGCGAGCGCCGAGATTCAGACGCTTGAAAAAGCCGCAGGACTGCCTGCTAAAGCGCTGGCGGAACAAATCAGACGCATCCGCGAGGGTGAAAATCGGGTCAAAGTCGCGCGCAAGGAGTTCACCGAGGCCAACTTACGTCTGGTCGTAAGCATTGCTAAGAAATATATCAATCGCGGCCTCAGCTTTTTGGATCTGGTTCAGGAAGGTAATCTTGGACTCATGCGTGCGGTGGAGAAGTTCGATTATCGGCTTGGGTTCCGGTTTTCGACGTACGCGACCTGGTGGATTCGCCAAGGCATTACTCGAGGACTTATCGATACTGGACATACGATCCGGGTGCCCGTGCACAGAGTGGAATCACGGAACAAAGTGATTCAAACCGCGCGTGAGCTGCAGCGAAAGCTCGCCCGCGATCCGCGGCCGGAAGAACTGGCCAAAGAGCTTAACGTTTCAGTCGCGGAGCTGCTCAAATTGGTGCAATCTCATGGCGAGCCGGTCTCGTTGCAGACGCCGATCTGGGAAGACGGCGATGAGCTGGGTGATTTTGTTGAGGACCGCATCCGCCCGCAGCCTGAGAGCCAGGCGCTGGAAGGCTTGTTACAAACCGAGGTTCGACGAGCGCTCGCCGTCTTGACGCCCCGCCAGGAAACGGTTCTGCGCAAGCGTTTCGGCATTGAAGAACGACGCGATTACACGTTGGAGGAATTGGGTGAGATGTTCGCAGTCACACGCGAGCGCATCAGGCAAATCGAGCAGAAGTCGTTACAAATCCTGCGTAACCCGACCCGGCGAAAAGCGCAGATTCCGCCTACCCGGGAAGTTCCAGGCGATCCCTCATTGAATTAATCCATATCGGTCCATGCAAAAAGGGCACGGCGACCACCGTGCCCTTTTTTATTGATCCGGTCCGCCGCGCTCTAGTCGCTGATCCCCAGCTTTTCGAGCTTCCGATAAAGTGTCGATAGGCTGAGCCCGAGGAGCTCCGCCGCGCGGATCTTATCGCCACCAGCCTTCCCCAAAGTCCGCTCTATGTGACTTTTCTCGTATAGGTCCACAGCTTTGTTAAGGTTGTCCTCCATGCCGTAATCGCCGTCCGCCGCTGATTGATGGCCCGGCAAATCCGCCGGCGAGATCCATTCGCCATTGCCGAGAATCATTGCCCGCTCCAGCACATTGTCCAGTTCCCGAATATTGCCCTTCCAAGGCAGCGACATGAGAATCCTCATGGTGGCGCTGTCCACCCCTTTGTAATTGGTTTTCATCTCGAGGTTGTGGCGTCGAATGAGGTGCTCGACGAGCGCGGGCAGATCCTCGAGCCTTTTGCGCAGGGGTGGAATATCGATTTCGAAGACATTCAATCGGTAATAAAGATCTTCGCGAAACCGTCCGGCATCCACTTCGCCTTTGAGATCCCGATTCGACGCCGCGATAATGCGCACGTTCACCTTCACGGGTGTGGTCGAGCCGACCGGCAGTACCGTTTTTTCCTCGAGGACCCGGAGAAGCTTCGGCTGCAAACTGAGCGGCATTTCGCCAATTTCGTCGAGAAAAATCGTGCCGCCGCGAGCGCGCTGAAATAGCCCTTCTTGAGAGCTCACTGCGCCGGTGAACGAGCCCTTCATATGACCGAACAACTGGCTTTCCAGAAGATTGTCTGGGATCGCGCTGCAATTGACCGGCAAAAATACATTCTCTTTGCCGAGACTTGCATTATGAATGGTTCGGGCAACGACTTCCTTGCCGACGCCGCTTTCGCCGCTGATCAGCACCGTCGTCGGCGTGGGGGCGACTTTCTTGATCATTTTGGCGATTTCTTGCATCGCCGGGCTTCGGCCGAGCGGTTGATCCGGGCCGAAGTGCACGTCGATCTCGCGCCGCAGGATCTGATTTTCCCAAGCAAGTTTACGATGCGAGATGAGCAGCTCGACTTTGCGCAAGACGTCCTCGAAAATTAACGGCTTTAGCAGATAGTCCTGAGCGCCCAATCGTAGTGCCTCTACCGCGGTATCGACCGATGCGTGAGCCGTCATGAGCATGATCAGCGACTGGGGTGAGACATTACGAGAGTGCTTCAAGACTTCGATGCCGTCAGCGCCAGGCATCATCAGATCGGTCAAAATAACATCAAGGTCGTGCTTATTGATCAGATCCTTCGCGACGTTCCCGTCGGCCGCTTCATAAACTTCATAGCCTTCGCCGCGCAACAGCTCGGCAAGGCTCTCGCGCGCTGCGTCCTGGTCCTCGACTACTAAAATATTCCCTTTCAAGTTGATCTCCCGTTCCGGCCTTTGGTAAATCTGCAAAGAAAACCGCGCTCCATTGTCAGATATGCGAAAAAAATAGTGCTTAGCAACCGAAACCGTTCGTTAGGAAAGAAGAATAGCAATCGCAGAGCCAGGACGGCTAGCGATTCGATGACGCGGCGATGCGCGGTAGAGTAATGTGGAACGTGGTCCCTTGTCCCGGCTCGCTATCGTAAACGATCGTGCCCCGGTGCGCCAATATGATCTGGCGGACGATAATCAAACCGAGGCCGGTTCCTTCCTTCTTGGTCGTAAAAAAGGGCTGAAAAACATCGCTCCTAGGCGCAATTCCAATGCCCGTATCTTTGATTTGGATCGCCACGGAAACGTCCGAAGCCGTAACGGCGACAGTCAGCGTACCCCCGTTCGGCATCGCCTCACCGGCGTTTTTGATCAAATTGAGGAGAGCCTGCTTCATCCTGTCCTCGTCGACGGACACCGCGGGAAGGTCGTCAGCAATGTGCCGATTAATAATGATCGAGCGCCCTTCCAAGACCAGCTGCTGAAGATCGAGCGTCTCATTCAAAAGGGGCGCGACGTTCATAGGACGGAAGTGATAATCCTGCTGTCGCGATAAGGTGCGAAATTCTTGCACGAGTTGATTGAGCCGCCCGATTTCTTTTTTGATTCGCATCACGTCGGCGATCACGCGCTCATCGACCGATGCTTGTCTGCTCAATCTTTGCTCGACCAACTGCAGCGTGAGATAAATGCCGTTCAGCGGATTTGCGATCTCATGGCCGATTTTCGCAGCCGTGCCACCGATCGCTGCAAGTTTTTCGCTTTCCATCAGCTGTTTTTGCAACTCAACCTTATCCGAAATATCTCGAATGAATGCGGCATAGTGAACGTTTTGGTCGATATCGATTTCGGTAACGGATAATTCGATGGGAAACAGCGTTCCATCTTTCTTGCGGGCCGTAACCGTACGAATCCTGCCGATCGCTCGAGGCTCGCCGGTGTTTTCATAACGCTCGATGTACCCATCATGTTCCGCCGCATAAGGGTCTCCCATGAGCACATTGACCTTGCGGCCGACGATTTCCCCGGCCTTATAGCCGAAAATCCGCTCCGCCGATTGATTGAACAGCACGACGCAGCCGCGCCGGTCGATGGAAACCACTGCATCCTGTGTTGTCGCGACGAGGTTGCGCAGCCAGGCCTCGCTTTTTTGGACCGCCGACTCCGATGTCCCGCGTTGAATTGCCGCCGAGAGTATATGCGCGACAGATTCAAGAAAGTGAACGTCTTCGTTTTTGAACTTGCGCCGCTTTGAAGTATGGGCCCCAAGCACGCCGAAGGGTCGTTCGCGTCCCGGAATAATCACGCTCAAGCCGCTCACGACTCCGTGATCGAGAAGCAGAGCCGCCGGATCAAAGCGCGCTTCACCGGCCATATCCTCGACGACTACGGGCTGATTACACTGGAGCGCGTAGCCTGCCTGAGAGTGCGGCCCCACATCTACCGTAGCCGTACCGATAAGTCCCTCTTTCCACCCGACGCCGGCACGCAACAAAAGGTTTTGGCTATCAGGTTGTGCTTCGAGGATCTTGCAAAATTCCACGTCGAGGGTGCGGGTCACCGTCGCGCACACTTCCTTATAGACATTCCCGAGTGAGGTATCGCTCAAAGCGCGCGCGCCGATCGCCGCCACGGCCTCCTGCTGACGCACTCGAGTTTCCATTTCTTGCTGAACACGTTTGCGCTCGAAAATTTCCGCCTGCAGCGCTTCATTGGCAATCTTAAGCTGCACGGTCCGTTCGCTGACCCGAATTTCGAGTTCGTCGCGACGGCGCCGTAATAAAGCTTCGTGGGCACGCAAATCCTCTTGGCTAAGCTTGTGATGAAGAGCGAAGCCGAGCTGACTGGCGACCCGCGAAACGGCTTGAACCAGTTCTTCATCTTCCTGCTTGACCCGTTCCGTATAAAACAAAAGCACGCCGAGAACCGCGTCCTCGTGCAGCATCGGCACTCCAAGGACGGCTTTGACGCCCGCCCGAGTGGCAAATGATACGAGCGGAAAAACCTCTGGATTCTGCGCCGGTAAGTCCGAAATCCACTCGGCGGTGCCCCGTGCCCATACCCGACCCACGATTCCCACGTTGGGCAAAAACGATTGGTCACGGCAAGTACGAATGAAGTCACTGAGAGCGCGATCATCAACCTGCCACCAGACCGAAAGCTTGATCCGTTGCTTGTCTTCCGTGGGAAGCCAAGCCATTCCCGCATCCCAACCGGCAAATTTGCAAACAACTTCTAAGGCGGACCCAAGACCGACGGATAAATCCCCGTACTCGATCAATGTCCGGTACATGGCCAACAGCAGGTCCGAATCCGGGATTCGCTGCCTGCTTCCAGGCGCTGCACCCGGCGCACTAATAGGCGCGCCGGTGCTGGGCTGCGATTCATCAGTGGCTTTGACTTTTTCGTTCACAGTACGCGGCCCGACCCGTCATTTCGATTATTTCTCATTTTAGAATTGAACCTTCGCGAATTCAGGAAAATTGACCTATTTCTATTCAGAACCAAAGTTCAGTGTCAAGATAACCGATTGATATCATGATCAATCCGGCCGAGTGTAATCGGCGCAAGTGGCATGCGAATTGCCCAAGTAATTAAACGTCGCGGGAGGTATTTATGGCAAATGAATCAGAACTTTTCTATCTCGTGCTGCTCACGTTAATGACCCTGGTGATTCACATCATCCTCTCGACTAAGAATCGTCGCGACAACCGGCATTCGCATCCGTAGAGGCAGAGCGTACGATTAGTTTTTGTGCGAGCACGGGAGCGAGTCAGATTGAGGAGCGGTTCATGTTAGTTGGTGATCGGATGGCCAAACCACCCATTACAGCGGCACCGGGTGATTTGCTGAGCCACGCAGCACAATTGATGAAATCGGGTCGTTTCCGGCGTCTTCCAGTTCTCAGCGATAGCAAGCTCGTGGGCATAATTACCGAACGGGATCTGCGCGAACATCGTGGCCATCTCGAGCAAACCAGGGTGAACGACACGATGATCACCAACGTTATTACCATCGCTCCCGACGTCATTTTGGAAGACGCCGCGCAAATAATGTTGGATCGGCAGATCGGTGGATTGCCGGTTGTGGCCGACGGACAACTGATTGGGATTATTACGGTCAGCGACGTAATGAAAGCCTTTCTCGACATGATGGGAGCTTCCAACGGTGGCAGCACCCGGCTCGATTTTCGTGTCGAAGGAGAGGAGCACGGATTCGTGGAAGCGTCGCGCATCGTGGCGCGCGAGGGTGGCGAGGTACTCGGGGTCGGTAGCTACCGCAACAATCTGGGAGAGAGCCCGGTCTGTTATCTGCGACTGATTACGGAAAACGCCGAGAAAATTGCCAAGGCGCTTCGAGTCAGCGGATTTGATGTGTTGGGAATACACCGGATCGGCGGCGCGGCGAAGCCAAGTGCATAAAGGAGGTCTGGTTCATGTCATTAGAAACTTTCTGCCGGAAACCGCTGGTCAAGGTTGAGCTGGATACCTCTATTACCGAAGCCTGTGAGTTGATGGCACAAAATAACATTGGCTGTCTCGTGGTCGAGCAAAACGGGAAACTGTGCGGCATTCTTACCGACCGCGACATCGCGCTGCGAGTTGCGGGGACGGGCAAAGATTCGCAGACAACTCGGGTCAAAGAGATCATGACGCCTGACCCCATCCGGATTTCCGCCGACAAGGACTTGACGCAGTTGACGGCTCTCATGCACGCCTACCATGTGCGTCGCGTGCCGATTGTTAACGGCTTCGATACCACGCTTGGTATCGTTACACTCGATGACTTGGTAGCTCAATTGGGAGCCGAAATGTGGCAAATTGGCAGGGCGATTTCCGAAGAGTTTCGCGGGACCGCTTGACAAGTTGCCGCGAATTTCACGCCGGCCAGGAGGAAAGCGACTGTGGATCGCTTTTCATCAGCATATCGCGAAGCGTTTCGCGGTGTTTGACGCCGTCTCGATAAACTCGCTCCAAAGTTTCGGCGATATCCGGAAAGTGTTCGCGCAATGTTTGCGCTTGCTCCAGTAGTTCTGGCGCAGAGCGTTGCTCTTCCGTCAAATCTTCGAGCAGGTATTGCCAGCTGTTTTTGCTCGGTTCGTTCACCGCCGGGATGTCCGGCAGTCGCCCGCCAAACATCCTAATCTTGTCAGCTAACCATTCGACTTGTTGCGCCTCATCCGCGGCTATCTCCAATAGTCTTTTGCGAAATTGCGGATACTGCATGCGCTCCGCGTGCTGCGTAAAAAGCGCCACATGGCGGCTCTTTTCTCGATATCGCTCGGTAAGAATTTCCCTGGCCTGACAGTAAGGATCCACAGAAAAACCAAGGAACTCACGCCACCACGCCCAAGTGCTGTTTTTCTTTTTCATCCGCGTCTCGCCTTCAAGAACAATCCACCTGAACCAGGATCAAGCAAAGAGCAAACCAATGATGCCTTCCATAATCTCTCGAGGAAATACTGACTTTAACTCATTCATTAGCAGATTCGAAAAATTCGGGCAAAGTTCGTACTCCTATTCGCGATCACCTGCTCCGATCCGCCCACCGGGTCTGCTATGCCGTCTAGCTATAGAGTGCTAGATTGGCGCAATGGCAGCAGCCGAATTCCAGGACGTCCGTCCAGCGCCATGGATTCATAATGGCATGGCTTACATCATCTTCGCCTACGACGCGGCGCGCACCATCGATCTCGCCGAAGCCGAGCGGCGGGTGCACGAGATCACCGAGCGACCGACGATCGCCCGCAAGCGGCGTACACCCAGCTATTTCGAATACCAGCCGCCTCCGGTGCGCTTCAGTCAGGAAAGCGAGCCCGTTGTCATCGGTCAATTCGCCACTCGGAGCACGGTAGAATTGATGCTCTACGACTTCGGCGCGGTTACGATAATTTATGCGCTACCGATTACAGGAGCTTTCGAGAGATTACTGCCCCTCAGCGAGGAACTGTACGATAACGATACGCTTCTTGCTGATTCCCGGCTGCGGGTGGATCAACTGTTACGAGTTATTGGCAGCGCTGCGAGCCGAGCTCATGACTCGCCTTTTGTCGAGGATTACGTCATTTTTCACGTTGAGAGCTTTGCCGAACCGTGCGATCTGGAATTGTTCTGCGCTGGTCAAGCACGCACGATTGCGCAAATCCTCCGCGCCGAGCGCCAAGTTCTATCGGCTCAGGAAGTCGACGATGCGTTGGCGGCGCGGGTTTCCTACGGAAGCGATGATGTTGCAATCGTGGACTGGAATGCGGCATTGCTTGTCGATCGCGAAGGCGATGATGTTCGCGCGGTGCTTGAATTCGCTAATGTCGAATTGCTTGAGATGCGCTATGTCGATCAAAAATTGGACCGCGCACTGGATCAGGCCTATGAAACGCTCTCGCGCCGTAGTTGGGGGTTGCCGCGCTTTTTCCCTTCATATGGCGGCGATCTGCGCGCTTTGGCCGAACTTCAGGTGGACAACGCCGTTTTGTTCGAAGGCGTGAACAACACCCTCAAGCTGATCGGCGACCAGTATCTGGCGCGATTTTATCGGGTGATCAGTCGACGCTTTCATCTCGACGACTGGGATACGAGCATTCTGCGCAAATTGCAGACGCTCGAGAGTATTTACGAAAAAATCTCTGTTCAGGCGTCCAATCGCCGTATGGAAGTGCTCGAGTGGGTGATTATCCTTTTGATCGCTTTTTCGATCGTCTTGGAACTGATCCGCTGAGTCACGGCTTTTGCCGCCGGGCACCTATTCTAAGCCTAGAGGCAAAACGGTCACGGTAATTCCTGTTGCCTTCGCTGCTTCTTGTGCTTATGACGTCGCCGGAACCGCGAGAACGGCACAGTCGGCAGCGCGCAGCACTCTTTCCGTGGTGCTGCCGCGCAACGCGTCGAGGAAGTCTCGATGCCCCTCTCTCGCCATCACGATTAATTGCGGCGACCAGTCGGCAGCTTCTTTGAGAATGCTCTCGACCGGATCACCAGCCATCAATCGTGTGTCCCATTTCCAGCCGGGATGATGCGGCAAATAGAGCGTTGGAAAGCCCTTTTCCGTACCCATATGTAAAAGCCGGAACTGCACAGTCTGGCTGTTCAAACCGGTGGCCAGGAAGTAGCATTCCTCGAGCGCAGCTTGAGCATTGGGGCGGTGATCCACGGGAATGAGAATCCGCCGTAAATTGCTGGCACCGGTTGCCGGCTCAATAAATCCGCTGCCGTGCGTGGGCACAAACAACGTCATCGCGTGTGCGCGGCGCGCGAGCGGTTCAGCGACGGGTTTATGCAACCAGCGCGAAAACCCCTCCCGCTGATGCGTCGCCAACACCAATAGATCAGGCGGATATTTTTCACAGTAAGTAATCAACGACTTCAGCGGGTCGTGCTCGGCGCTGAGAATCTTTCTTACCTGTAATCCGCACTTGGCAACCTCCTCGGCTCCTGCGCCGGCGGGCACAACCTTCCATCTCGTCAACGTGGCGCGGACCTCAGGAAAATCGGTCCAATCAACATCGCTCACATTACCGACGCGGTGGCGCTGCACGTGAACAATTTCCAACTCGGCTTGGGCGTGTAAAGCGATTTTCAGTGCATGAGTGAAGGCGATCCGGCTTGCAGCCGAAAAATCCGACGGGTGGATGATCCGCATCAGCGGCGCGCCGCTGGTTCTGTTTGCAGCCGCGATCAGGTCCGAGTCCGACATGGCAAGTCAGATCACGCACTCGCCTTCGGCTTAACCGTAAGGACTGGACAAGGCGCATGGCGGACAATCTTCTCCGCCACATTACCGATCACCAAGCGCTTGAGGCCGGTGCGACCATGGGTCGCCAAGACCACCAGATCGGTCATCAAGTCCTCAGTCGCTTCAAGAATCGCTTCGAACGGGTCGCCGCGGCGAATGTGGTAACGAACCTTGCCGTAGTGTTGCACCAGCTCATGGCAGAACTGCTTTAGCAAAACTTCCGAATGCTCCTCGGTGGCGCGCAATATTTTTGCCCGGCGCTGAGGCTCGGTGGCATAGGCGTCGATCAGCGCTGGATCCGTCTGAGTGATTTCAGTCAAGTAGATTTCATCGAATGGGTTGTGCATGACGTGCAGGATATCGAGTATTGCGTCGCTGGCGTGCGCCATCTTTAGCGCAAGCTTCAACCCCTGCAAAGAAAAACTCGAAAGGTCCACCGGACAGAGTACTTTTTTGAAATCGAGAGTCATCGTTTCCTCCTCGGTTGGCGTGCCTGATTGGCCGTACTCAAAGCTCTCGGCCCACGCCAACGATCACGAGCGTGCCGTCGATCTCCGGTTCATTGAAGTTGAGTAATCCTCGATCCACGGCAGCCTGGCATACGCCCATTTGATCAATCCAGGAAAGCAATAGCAGGTCTCCTTCGATGTCATAGACCTCAACGTAGTCGAGGTCACGTTCGGTTGTCTTATCATCGTAGAAGATCAGAATCGCAGCGACTCCGCTATCGACAAACATGAGGTGATCGATGATGGTCATCCGGCTACGCTCCGGAACCGAGGCAGGTATCATGACTTGGCCCTGCCTTAAGTTTTCCGCCACCCGCAGCTGGTCGGCTAGGCCTTGAGAGCCGAGCAGAACTGCCACAATCAAAACTATGGAGGCGCAAAGCTTTTTCATTTCAAGTTCCCAAGCAGAAGCCGAGGCAAACGCCGTGCCCGCGGGGTCGCGCTCCGAATACTTCTTGTATTGCCACATCTCATGAACTCGTCCGGTTGCAGCGAAATCGAAACTTTCGCATCGATGGAAATTTCCGCGCAAAATACTAGCAGCTTTGGGAGAGTCTCTTGCAGCTTTGCTGCGGGACGAGAGAGCCTTCAGATACTATCGGCTGGCGAAAGGCCTCGCCCCATATTGACTAAGCGACGCCATGGCATAGCATAAATTTTTGTAACCTTATTATTGCGCATGTTACCGGGAGGTCTCCATGAAAATGAGATTGGCTCTTAACGTGCTTGGTTCCTTTGCACTGGCGTGCCTCAGCTTCAGTGCATTTCGTCCCACGGCTTGGGCACAAACCATTAGAGATCGCGAACAGACTGCGCGAATCGTCTCGGTTGAGAAAGTCTCGACCACTGATGGTTCGGTTTCCGGCGAAGTAATAAACCATTCTAAAAATACCTTGCGCGACGTGCAGCTGTTAATCCGTTATATTTGGCTCTGGGACAACGAAACCAAACCGGGGAAGAATGACCCGAGCACGTCGTACTACTACAACTTGCCGGGTGAAATTCCGCCAGGCGGACGGGCGACGTTTACCTTTAAACCGTCGCAGCCGCTTGCGAAGGCCTCGGGCGGGCACTTCGAAACTTCAGCGTCTATCGGCGGCTTTTCCGAAGTATTTTTGCCCAGCCGATAAGTTTTCAATCCCGACTTTATGCCGCCTTTCGTTGGCGCGGCTGAACCAGCGGTGCAATCCGCGGCTGCACCAGTGCCAGGAAATCTTTGTAGGCAAGCCGCACCGTTTGGGCGTGATTACCGGCATTGAAATAAATGTATTTGTCCCGCGCCAATTCGGGATCGATAATCACACGCATGCCGAAAAAATTTCCAAATGGCGGCATCGCGCCAATCTCACAGCTCGGGAAGCGGGAAATGAATTCGTCCTCGTAGGCTAACCGTACCCGTTTCGCTCCTAAAGATGCGCGCGTCATATCGAGATCGATTTTGCTGCTGCCTGTGATCACGGCCATGACGAATTCGCCGTCGACATCCAAGATAACAACCTTTGCGATCTCTTTTCCGGATACGTGTTGTTTTGCCGCAATCTCCTGTGCTGTGTAAGCGAGCGGATGATTGAAAACCTCGTAGGACACCTTGGCGTCATCCAATGTTTGTTTGAGCTTGGCCAATATAGGCATAAGAGCTCCTTTGCTTGCGCCGCGAAATACCCGTCTATTTTAGCTTGGGCAATATCTATGCCGCTAAAGGATCGCATAGAATAGCCAGAGAATTCATTTGCAGGTGCCTAGCGGCAGAACAGGCCGTTTCCAAAAATGCCAATTTTCGAATCCGTTTTTCCTAAGGCTGCGAGCGACTGAAACTAATAGTTTCCCGAAACATTGAGTTATTCCCTGGGGGCTGACGATGAATGGAAGATTCGCATGGCATGTCTCTTGCCGAGTATTTTCATGCGATTGATCACAGATCACAGGAGGAAAGCCGATGAAGATGATCGTTCCGCTGAAAATCACCTTTCGTAACATGGCACGATCCAAAGCGATCGAAGACAGCATACGGGAAAAGGCGCAGAAGCTGACTTCATTTTACGATCACATCATGAGCTGTCGAGTCATCGTCGAGGCGCCTCATCGTCATCATCATAAAGGTAAAGCCTACGTCGTTCGGATCGGTATGACTGTTCCGGGTGGCGAGCTCGTGGTGAATCACCAACCGAAATGTTTAGTCGCCGCGCCCACCGTGCGCGCTAAAGAGCTGGACAAAAATCTCGCCGAAACACACGAGCCCGGCAAACATGCCGCACATGAAGATATTTACGTTGCAATCCGCGACGCATTCAATGCAACTGCTCGCAAGCTGCAGGATCACGCGCGGCGACGCCGGGGAGCGGTGAAGAGCCACAACTCTGCGCCCATCTTGTATGCGACCGATGCACAGGGCGAGAATCGCTAAGACCAAGACGCTATGTTCGGTCAAGTCATTGCCTGTTTGGATGGGTCTTCCTTGGCGGAAAAAATTCTTCCGCTCGCGCGCGGCGTCACCAGTGCAGCGGGCGGCCGCCTGACGCTGTTGCGCATCGTAGAGGATGCCGCAGAGCTCGCCGCTGAAGAGGAATATCAGCGCGATTGTGCGCGGCAGTATGGGGCAGATCTACGCTTTCGCATTTCATCGGACCCGGCTGACGCGATTGTCGCCGAGCTCGAGCGAGTCCCTGGGGCCATTGCGGCGCTGACGACACACGGTCGCAGCGCCTGGTTGGAAGCGCTGTTGGGGAGTGTGGCTTTCCGTGTCATTCGTGCTGCAAAGCGTCCGGTAATCATTTTTCGCTCTTTGGGGGGTCATGACGCGCCGAGACGGATTGATAATGTGACAGTCGCTTTGGACGGCTCTCGTTTCGCGGAGCGTATTGTGCCCTATGCCATTAAGGCGGCGCAATCCTTGTCCGCTCGCTTGCGCCTGATACAGACATTGCCGGCTGTTCCGCCTCCGATTCCTGCCGTGGAGTCTACGAGTTCAGATATTCTCGAATCGGCATATCTTCACCGCAAAGCCGCGGAAATCAAAACTGCGTCCGGCATGGAGGTCGACTGGGAAGTCTTACATGGCGAGGCGGCCGGCGCGATCTGCCGCTATGTCGGCGACAGTCCTGAAACTCTGCTAGCGCTGACCACGCACGCCCGCCCGGCGATACAGCGCATCGCTCTCGGCAGCATTGCAGGGAGCTGCGTGCGAAATAGCCGAGTGCCGCTGCTGATTTATTGGCCCTATTCGTAAGTGGGCACCAAACCGCTGCCGATTATGCGGCACGGGTCCCACTGCCGTGCCGGTCCATCTCACGCAACCCGCGCCGCAGGTATTCGGGGTCGAGACCCAGAAACTCACACACGTTGTCGAAAGAAAAAATCCACTCGTCGCCCTCGTGCATGATCCATTCTTCGGCTTCTCGAAATCGTTCCTCACCGGCGGCGTCCCGCGCGTCGCGGTACTTGTGATATTCATGAATCGCGTCTTCCAGTATCGCCGCGATCAGCGCTTTTTCCGGTTCGAGAAACTCGGCGCGGCGAAACGTATCTAGGTACTGCTGCGCCTCCGAACTATCGCCCCTAAGAGTAGTGTCCGCCATTTTTTTCCCCTTCCTGAGTTCGTACTTCGAATAAAACCGCAACCAGCATGCCAGCCCCTGACTTCTCATGTCTGCAGACGTTTGATCAGTTTCTTCGCACCTCTAGGAACTGGCCGTGAGAACGGCTCAAAAAGCCGAAAAAAATCCTGGCCTTCTATGGCATATTCGTTGCGTTTCTTGACGCTTACCCGACGACTCGCTTACCGCTGCGTTTTGGGGAGAGCAGCCCATGGCACACAAACAAAATGATTTAGTTTCATTCCCGGTGCATTTGCCGCAAGAAATCGAGCGGCTTTTCGAGGAGATTATTCACCGGCCGTGGGGACTCTGTAGAGAGATTCGCGGCTGGAATCCCTCCGTCGATTTGTACGAAACCGGGGATGCTTTTATCCTCGAGGCCGACTTGCCGGGAGTGAAGTCGGACGACGTCAAAGTTGACGTCGACGACTCCGATCTTGTCTTACAAGGTTGGCGCATTCTCGAACAGAAAAAAGACCATGGGCAATTCCACACGATGGAGCGTTCCTCGGGTCATTTTATACGACGAATCAAACTACCCGAGTTGGTCAATAAGGAGGGCATCGACGTGCAGTTCCGCGACGGTGTGTTGCGGGTAATCATTCCCAAGGCCAGAGCACGCAGAGAGGAGACAACATGATCGGCAGCACCCCATTGACAAGCACTGAAGCAACCAAAGAACCGACGCGTGGCGCGCGTGAGTTAACGGCGGAAGATTTGCGCTTCGTCAGCAAGATCGGCGCCACCTTCACATCAACCCGTGAGCTCGTTGGCGCAAAGGAATTTGTCGGCCAGGAGCGCGCCCTCGCCGCGCTGGAATTGGGTTTAGGAATCGCTGGCAACGGTTACAATATTTTTGTTTCCGGCCTGACCGGCGGCGATAAATTAGAGACCCTGCGGCGATGGGTGGCAGCGCGCGCGGCTTTCACTGCGACGCCTGGAGACTGGGTCTATGTGCATAATTTCAAGCAACCGGACGCGCCGAGAGCGATTTATTTAAAACCCGGTGAAGGTAAGCACCTCAAAGAGATGATGCAGGATCTGGTCAAAACTTTATGCGAGGAATTGCCCAAGGCCTTTCGCCAGGAGGCTTTCGATAAAGAAAAATCATCGCTGAGCGAGAAATACAACAACCGAGTGCAGGAATTAAATGCGCAATTTGCCGCTCTCGCTAAGGAACGCGGCTTTCAGCTGCAGACGAGCAGCCGCGGGCACATCTATTTCATCCCGATCGTCGATGGCAAACCCCTGCAGCGGCCGCAGGACTTCGCCGCGCTGCCTGAAGAGGAGCAACAGCAAATCGAGAGGCGCCAACAGGAACTGGCAGTGGAAATGGAGCGCTTGGCGCGCAAACAGCAAGAGCTCATGCGCGAGATGGAAAGGGACATTCGTCAGATCGAGCAGCGTTTTTGTGAGAAGCTGCTCGTGCCTATCCTGCAACGGATCGAGCATGAGTTCGGTAACGAAGAGGTTGCGATCTATCTCTCGGAAGTGAAAAACCACATCTTGAACAGCCTCGAGGATTTCAAGGAAGCGGGTCCCGCGCCGTTCGCCTTGCCTTTCATGCCCATGCCACGCGAACGGGATCCCTATTTGGAATATGAAGTCAATATCGTTGTCGACAACGTTGAAACCAAGGGAGCGCCCATCATTGTCGAAAGTGCGCCGACTTACCTCAACCTGTTCGGAACCATTGAAAGAGTGGTTGATCGTTTCGGTAGAGTGGTAACGAACTTCACGCGCATCAAATCTGGATCGCTTCTGCGCGCCCATGGCGGTTATTTGATTTTCAGCTTGGAGGACGCGATTACCGAGCCGGCCGTGTGGAAGGTGTTGAAACGGACGCTGCGGAGCGGCCGAATCGAAATGGAAACTTACGAACCGTTTGCGCTTTTTTCTGCCTCGGGATTGAAACCGGAACCGGTGAAGATCGATACCAAGCTCATCGTTGTCGGCAGCAGCTTTCTCTATCATCTCCTCCATGCCTGGGATGATGATTTCCACGAAATTTTTAAGGTCCGCGCCGATTTCAATCCCGTGATGCAGGGCGACAACGAGCATCAGTTCGCCTATGCGCAATGGATCGGCAACGTTTGTAACGACGAAGGACTACCGCACTTTGACTCGAGCGGGGTGGAACGCCTGATTGAGTTTGGCGCGCGCCAAGCGGGCGACCGCGAAAAGGTGCTCGCCTCTTACGCCGCGATCGGCGACTTGGTGCGGGAAGCGGCGTTCTGGGCGCGTAAAGAAGATCGCCAATTGGTTTCCAAACGCCACGTGGACAAGGCTCTCGAGAGCCGGGTATTTCGATCGAATCGACTGGAAGAAGAAATCCGCGAGTTGATTGCCAACCGCATCATCCTCGTCGACATCCATGGGAGCAAAATTGGCCAGGTCAACGGTCTCTCGATCCTGGAGCTCGGTGGTTACGCCTTCGGCCGGCCGAGTCGCGTCACCGCGAGCGTTGGCATGGGCCAGGCAGGAATTATCAACATCGAGCGTGAGTCGCACCTGAGCGGCAGCATTCATGATAAAGGCGTGCTGATCCTTGCGGGCTACCTACGCAACCGTTTCGGCCAGGATCATCCCTTGGCACTCTCTGCGAGTCTCTGCTTCGAGCAGTCCTATTCGGGCGTGGAGGGCGATAGCGCATCATCCACGGAACTTTATGCATTGCTTTCGCGCCTCGCCAATGTTCCGCTCCGCCAGGACCTTGCGGTGACCGGCTCGGTAAATCAATGGGGCGAAATCCAAGCGATTGGTGGCGTCAACGAAAAAATCGAAGGCTTCTATGACATCTGTCGTGTGCTTGGATTAACGGGTTCGCAGGGAGTCATTATTCCGCAGTCCAACGTGCGCCATCTGGTATTGCGGCTCGACGTTATTGATGCGGTGGCAGCGGGTCGATTTCATATCCACCCGGTACACACCATCGATGAAGGGCTGGAAATCTTGACTGCGGCCCCGGCACGCGTCGACTCGATCAATACGGCCGTGGCACAACGGTTGAAAGAACTGGCGGTCGGGCTAAAAAACTTTACCGCGCTGGCGCACAACGGTGCAGTGGAACCTAAAGAGGGGGAAGAAAAGCACGAATAGAGTTTTTGCTTGTTTCACAATCGCTGTTGTCGCGTCGGACCAAAACCGGCGCAGATCGCTTGGGGGAGGACACAATGAATGCTGTTAACTATGCGCCGTATTACGAGCGACTGAGAAGGCGGCGTGACGAAATTATTAAGACTCGCAAACATCTGGAGAAGGAACAACGAGTTGTCGATCAAAATGAGGAGTGGCTCGATCGCGCGTCTTACGAAAGCAGAGTCCATTTGCTCGATAACCTTGCGGATTGGTACGCGAACGCAATAGTGCAGGTCGAGAACGCTCTGGCGCGAATTGCCGAAGGCGAATATGGTGTTTGCCTTGCCTGTCATCGTCGGATCGAACTGGAGCGTCTCGACGTTGCGCCGGAAGCCTGTTTCTGCGCAAGCTGTCAAAGCACGCGCGAAGCTCTGGTTCAGGCGTAAGGCGTCCCCGCATCTCGTGCCCGGTTCGTATATTTGCCCGCCAAACATCTCCTGATCGAAGGGGCGCTACGAGCGCCACATGTTTTCTTGCGCCTTGGCGGGAGATTTACTCGCGCACCACTTGCTTTGGGTCTTTATCTTCTCTCAACGACGCGAATGTGGCGTGCCTCAAATGCCCATCGGGCGTCCATTCCGTAAATTCGATCTGGGCCACGAGCTCAGGTCTAACCCATAGGCATTTTTTCATTTCTTCTTTCGTCAGCGCCCACGCAGTGCGTTTCTTCTCCGGCAAATTCGCAAACGGACAGTCGTCGGTTTCGACAGCGCTCAGGCGCTTGGCAACTTCGTCGCGTAGCCGTGGAACAAACCCGTTCCTTACCTTCGCGGCATAAATCAACTGTCCGTCTCGATAATAGCCGACGATGATCGCATCGAAAGGGTGACCCGCCGTATAGCCGCCAATGACAAATTCTTGCCCCTGGTTGATTTTGTATTTGAGCCAAGCGCCGCTTCGTTTGCCGGGTTCATAGAGTGAATCTTTTCGTTTGGCGACGATTCCTTCAAATCCGAGTCGCTTGGCAGCCCGGATCAGTTCAGCCGGGCTGCTGTCAAATCTCTGCATCACTTGAACGTCGCCGCCGACGCCCCTAAGGGCTTGCGCGAGGAGATCACGCCGCTCGGAGATCTGTAGATCCATGGCGCTATGGCCTTTGTAAATCAGCAGATCGAACGCATAAAAACGGATGGCGCTCGCTTGCGAGCGGCGATGCTGGAGCAAGTTGAAGGACATTCGGCCCTGTTGATCCAAAGCAACCACTTCGCCATCCACAAGCGTGTCTTCGGGAAGTGCCGCACAGGCTCGCGCCAGGCCGGGAAAATCTTCATTGAATAAATTGCCGCGCCGAGACCAGAGCTTCACAGCGCTCTGGTCCTTCCCAACCAGACACCGATATCCGTCGACTTTGACCTCGTAAATCCAGGCCCGGCGATCCTTCGGAAGTTCGGTAACGGCCTTCGCGAGCATCGGTTCGATGAACCTCACTTTCGCCTTGGGCAGCGCATCAGTGGTTTTCTTCGCTGAGTCAGTCTTCACGTTCGCGTCGGAACCGTTTCGGTTGCTATGCCAAACGGCATCCGCTTCCCCCGCGATCTCGTCCATGCTCCGGCCGCTGAGCGCCGAAGAATCTTCTTCTTTGGCGCTCGGTGGAGCAACCGAGGCGCCGGCTTTGATGCAATACCAGACGTTCTCTTTGCCATCGCGACCAGCGTCTTTGACCAATACCCATTCGCCGTTGAGCTTTTTTCCGCTGAGAAAAATGTGCAGCTTTCCCTGCCAATAATTGCCATCGAGCAACTCGTAGGTGCCAATGTCCCAGACCATCACCGTGCCGCCACCGTATTCTCCGCGCGGGATGATCCCTTCAAATTTGGCGTAGTCCATCGGATGATCTTCAACCGCGACGGCGAGCCGCCGCTCGCTCAGCTCGTAGGGCGGCCCCTTCGGCACCGCCCACGATTTGAGCGTCCCGCCCATTTCGAGGCGGAAATCATAGTGCAAGCGGCGGGCGGCATGCTTTTGAATCACAAAAAGCCTGCGGCTTCCTTGTCGGCTTGATCTTGGGAGCGTGGGAGCAGGTTCGGGACTCTTGGTGAAATCGCGCTTGCGGCGATAGGCATCAAGCGCCTTGGTGCGGCGCGGCTGATGACCTTCCGGTTCTTTCGACATCAGCTCAAGAAATGGCTCGGGCAATGTCTGCTTGAGCTTTAGCACCGGTGCGAAGAGGTCTCCGGTGTTCTTGAGTCGTTTTAGCGCCAAGTCGGGTTCGACGAAGAGTTCCCCCGCATCGCCTTTTTTGATCGCGTCGCGCAAGTCATTCCATCTCACCGGCATCGCCACGAACGGCCGCTTCGCCTTGGCTCTCAGCGAATAAACCGCAACCGTCGATTTGAAGTCGGAGTTTTGGCTCCAATCGACAAATACCTTGCCTTTTCGCTTGGTCTTCGCCATTTCCGAGACCACCAGATTCGGATGCTCGCGTTCGAGCAGTTGAGCGATACTTCTGGCAAACGGCTGAGTCGCTTCATAGGTCACGTTCGTGTTGAGGGGCACATGGAGATGAATGCCCTTTGAGCCGGAGACTTTTACGAAGGATTTCAGATCGAGCCGGTCGAGCACGTCCTTCGCGTGGAAAGCAGCTTCGCAGGCGCTGAGAATATCGGCTCCTTCCCCCGGGTCGAGATCGAACACCAACATCGTCGGCCGATCGATCTGGGGAACCTTGGCTAAGAAAGGATGGATTTCGAGATTGGCCATATTGGCTGACCAGACGAGGCTGGGAAGGTCGTTGATCAGGATGTAATGGATCATCGAATTCTCGCCGGTGCGTGGGATCGGAAATTTTTTGATCCATGAGGGCGTGAATGAGGGCGCGTCTTTCTCGTAAAAATGCTCGCCGCCGACTCCATTGGGAAAGCGTTTCATCGTGATGGGCCGGTCTTTGATATGCGGCAAAAGGTACGGCGCGATGGCGGCGTAAAACTCGATCACCTGGATTTTGGTAAAGTGAGCGTCGGGATACATGACTTTGTCGGGATTAGAGATTCGAACTTCTTTGCCGCCGAACTTTTTTGAGCTCTTCATCTTGTTAACTTTCTACAATTTCACAGGTGCACGCGCTAGATCGAACGCCACGGTTGCAAAACGTCCGTATATAGCCCGTGGCATAACCGTTGCTCACCCCAGTCGCCAAATGCCGGGGGAGAAAAAATCAAAAACTGAGGAGGTTAGAATATGAGCGTTTTAGGCTGGATCCTGTTCGGCTTGATCGTTGGAGTTGTTGGAAAACTGCTGATGCCCGGCCGTGATCCTGGAGGATTTATACTGACAATCCTTCTCGGTATCGCTGGCGCATTGCTGGGTGGTTTCATCGGACAATCCCTCGGGCTTTACCAGCCAGGTGAACCGGCCGGCTTTGTCATGGCGGTGATCGGGTCGATTATTCTTCTGTTAATCTACCGCCTGGTCGTGGGCAGGCGCAGTTATTAAGGTGGGAAACCTAGCGCTCGGTGCTTTTAGCGCCGAGCGCTGCCGATTTCGCCTCGAAGCACAAAGAGCGGGTTATGAGTCCCGATGGTCGTCAAGGCATGCATCAAGAGTGAAGGATCCCAGCAGAATCCCAAAAAGGTAGCCGAGGGATTCGAACAGGCCGGGCACGCTGCGCACCAAGTGCCAGAAAAGACTGAGGAATATGAGACCTGATACAAACATTAAGGACGTAGGGTAGCAGATTCCCCGAACCAGCACTACTTATTTGCGAGCATCTGCGGGACGCTGCATGAACGAGCAATGCTGGATGAGCCGCTGAGTTCGTCCAATCTTCTTAGACGAATCGACTCAACACAAATGAATCGAAACTAATGGAGCGGAGTGGGCTTCGACGTAAATTTGCGCCGTATACGCAGAAAGGGACTTCGATGAAAAAAAATCATTCGTGGTTTCCAATGCTGGCGAGATGGGCCTCGACTACAGCCGGGAGTCCGGTCACGTTTGCTATCGCATTGTTAATTGTTGCTGTTTGGGCGGTCACCGGTCCCCTATTCAACTACAGCGACACATGGCAGCTCGTCATCAATACAGGCACGACCATTGTCACCTTCCTGATGGTTTTCCTGATCCAGAGCACGCAAAACCGCGACACTCAAGCGCTCCAGATTAAATTGGACGAGCTGATCCGGGTCACCAAAGGTGCGCGAAACTTGCTGATCGACTTGGAGGAACTCGACGACGAACAGGTCGAACAACTGCGCCAAACCTATGAACGATTGGGAAAAACGGCTAGAGAAAAGCGCAAATCGAACTAGTAGCTGGGAGCGGCGGTCCGCGGAGATTCCTTTTGGGGCCAAAACCGATTTCTTTACGATTCCGGCTCACTCTCCGCCCGCAGATTAGCAAGCACCACTGAGTAATTCACGTGTCAGTCGGTACAACACAGCGAATGAGTCGCAGTGGTCGCGACCAACGCCGAGAATCCCCGCCAGCCCCCTTTCGCGAAGGCGCGGGCCGTAGGACCAGGGGATTTTTGCGCCGATCGGAATTTTCAGTAAGAGCTAAAAGGTCGAGCGCGCCCCTCGCGCGAACGACCTCGACGCTCAGATGAACGCTGTCTGCCTATTTCACTTAGTGGTTGATTTGGTGCTCTTTCCTGATGATTTCACCGTATCTGCGGTGCTCTCCGCTAGCTGCAAATGCTCTTTTAATGTCGGCAAGGTGTCGCTAGCGAATTTCTTTAGGTCGGGATCTTTGCCCTTATCAGCTTCATTCTGAAATTTTTTAATGTCCTCTTTGTGGTCGCTGACCATGTCACGCATGTATTGGCGGTCGAATTCGGCGCCCGAAGTCTTGGTGAGCTTATCCACCTTGGATTTGTGTTTTTTGTCCAAGTCGGACGAGAGTTGCACGCCTTTGTCGGACGCAATTTTCTTAAGCTCGTCGTTGGCTTTGCTGTGATCCTGTTCCATGCGCTTGCCGAAGTCCTTCACCTTCTCATTGGATGCTTTATCTTGAGCCGCTTTCCCGAGTTCGACTTCCATCATTCCACCTTGAGCGGCTTCTTTGATGAAGTTAGAATCTGCGCTGGACAATTTGCTGCTGCTCATTTTGTTGTCAGCAGCCAGCGCGAGCCCCACGGGCAAACTCATTGCGAGCGCGATTAACGCGCTCTTGATCAGGATTGAATTGGACATAATAGGCCTCCTATTGCCTAAGTCTTGATAGGTACAAATTTTACGCAACGCACAGGGTCGCTGCGCCGGATTATTTCTTTTTTCTTTTGCCTTTCCGCGGCGGCACCTTTCCACCCGCACGTCGAGCCTCGGATAGGCCGATGGCGATCGCCTGTTTCCGGCTGGTCACTTTTTTCCCTGAGCGGCCGCTCTTCAGCGTGCCTTTCTTTTTTTCGTGCATTGCGCGTTTGACTTTTTGCTGAGCTTTTTTGCCGTATCGAGCCATGACAGCTTTCCTTTCTGTGAGCTAAGTGCAATTCGGCTCAGCTGGCCTTGCGCAGCCGTTTGCTCTTGGCGGCTTCGAGCTCTTCTCCGAGCTGCTCCAACTCAGCCTTGTCGATAATCTTTCGCACCTTCGGAAACATCTTTCCTTCCTCTTCCTCCACCGCGTGGTGTTTAACGTTATCCTTAAGCACCTTGAATTTCGGTTTGAAACGCTCGCTATTCGGCGAAAGCTTCGCTAGCTCGCGGAGCACCGTTTTCATTTGCTTGTGCTCTTCCAACGATTCGAGCACCATGTCCTTCAATTCCTCGTGCTCTTCCAATGCCGGATAAAAAATGGTTTCTTCGATCCGTGCGTGCGTGTCCAACTCGTTCTTGATCTCCTTAAAAATCTGCTTGCGCTGCTTTGGTTCGGCTTCCTGGCCGCGTTCTAACAGCTGGCTTACTTTCTCATGATCTTGTTTCAGAAGTTCTAGAGCATCCATCATATACCTCCACCGAAAAGTTTTGCTCCACGATAGGGCAAGAGGTGTGCCATGGCGGATCCGAAATGTTGCGGGGATAAGATCGTTGAGTTGTTTAGATTTTTGAATGCACTCATGTAGCAACGTCCCGTCTAGACGCTGGATTAGTTCTTCTCTTGTCCTAGTTTCCGGACGCGGAAACTCCGACCGTTTCAAAATTGGAGACAGCTGTGGTTAGCGGCGCGATCTTCCCGAACAGCCCGACGCGCTCGCGCTGATTCTCCCTTTTAGCGGCGCCGGATTGGCTTTGGTGACGGAGTGGCTTGGCGGTGAGCTGGTCGACCGGCTGCGAATCGGCGTCGATAAGAGGGCAAACGTGAATGCCGCGAGCTCGCTTTTCACGCGGGCGCCGCATGATAGCCGTTTTTGTCGTACGGAAAAATTTGATTCGAAAGTGGGACGGCTAACTTCCAGAGAGTTGGCTACGCATGGGCCTCCGCCCAATTCGTGCCACTGTGGACTTCCACGGCTAGACCGCAACGAAGCTCGGCGGCCTGGGTCATTTCACGCTCGATCAATGCGCGCGCCTCGCTCAGCTTCTCGTTAGGAACCTCGAAAACCAGTTCATCATGAACCGTCAGCAACATTTTACCGAGCGGTTCTCTCCGCAGCGCGGCATCGACATTGATCATTGCTCGTTTGAGGATATCGGCCGCACTCCCCTGGATCGGCGCATTGAGTGCCATACGCTCGCCCAGCGCGCGCAGGCGAAAATTGGCGGACTGAAGCTCCGGCAGATAGCGTCGGCGGCCGAACATCGTCGTGGTAAACCCATCGATCTTAGCCTTTTCCACCTGCGCCGCTAAAAACTCCTTCACTTTGGGAAATTGCGCATAGTAGGCTTCGACAAAGCTCGCGGCTTCCTCCATCTCCACGCCGAGCCGCTGAGAAACGCCATAGGTCGACATCCCATAGGCGATTCCATAGGAAAACTGTTTTACCTGGTTGCGCATCTCGGAGCTGACACCACTCACATCGACGCCATGAATCTTGGCTGCAATCGTTGCATGGAAGTCATGTCCCTGGCCGAAGGCTTGGCAGAAGGTCTCGTCCTCCGATAAATGCGCGAGTATACGCAACTCGATTTGTGAGTAATCCGCTGAAACGAGTACGTGACCCGGCGGGGCGATGAACGCCCGGCGAATCTGGCGGCCAAGCTCGCCGCGAATCGGGATGTTTTGCAGATTCGGCGCACTCGAAGACAGACGTCCGGTCGCGGCCGTGCATTGCTCGTAGGTGGTGTGGATGCGTCCGCTCTGAGGATCGATGAGCGCGAGCAACATTTCACTAAATCCATTCTTGAGCTTGGCGACTTCACGATACTCCAGCAATGAGGCAATGATCGGATGGCTGCCCGCGAGCTTTTCCAGTTCCGCCGCATCAGTCGAGTAGCCGGTCTTGATTTTCCGTGTTTTCGCCAGCGCAAGCTTCTCGAATAAAATGCGCTGCAGCTGCAGGTTGGAGTTCACGTTGAACTCCTCTCCTGCGAGTTCTTGTATGGTGCGCTCCAGCAACACCGTCTTCGCGCCGAACTCCGCGTTCAGCTTGTCGAGGTAATCGCGGTCGACCAGGATACCGGCATGCTCCATTCGGGCGAGCACTTGCACCAGAGGAAACTCGAGCGCGGTGGCAAGCTCCCAGATCCCTTGTCCCCGAAGCCGCTCTTCGATGATTGGAGCAAGCGCGCGCACCGCGATCGCTTCTCGACAGGCGCTGGTCTTTTCGTCACTGGGAAAGTCAAGCGTTCCCTGCTCTCCGGGTTTTGATTTGCTCTGCTCGTCCGCATGGATCGACACGCCGAGATAACGTGCCGCGGTATCGCTCAGCGAGTAACCTGAAGCGGCACCCGGTTCGAGCAAGTAGGCGCCGATTTTCGTATCACAATACAACCCTTCGACTTCGACTCCCGCCGCTAGCGCAAAACGATAAAGAGATTTTGCATCGTGGGCGATTTTCTGCCGGCTCGCATCCTGCAGACAGCCGCGGAGCCGTTCCATCGCCTCACTAAACCGCAGTACACGCGCCGTTTCCGCTTGATCCGACAATGCCAGCCAATTCTTATTCCAAGCGAGCGCCAGCGCATGCGCCTCATGGAAGTCGGTCTCTGAAGTGAATTCCGCCATCGAGGTGATCTGCAGCGCGGGCGCGTTCGTCGACGCATGAAACTTCACCTCCCGCAGACGCTCGTGCAGGCTGCGAAACTCGAGAGAGGTGAAGAGGGTACGCACCGCTTCCTCGTCCCACGATTCGAGCCGAAGTTTTGCGGGATCCAGATCCAATTGCACATCGTCGAGCAAACGACCGAGCTCCTTGTTAATGCGCACCTGCTCGGCATTTTTTGTAATCGCGTCGCGTAATTTGGGCGTAAGCTCCGCGGCGTGAGCGATGACTTGCTCGATATCGCCATATTTGTTGATCAGTTGCGCCGCAGTCTTGTCTCCCACACCCGGCACCCCTGGCAAATTGTCGGAGGTTTCCCCTTTCAGCGCCACGAAGTCAGTCCATTTTTCCGGTAAAACACCGTAGCGCTCCAAGACAGTTTGATTATCGTAGCGAATCACGTCTGAGATGCCGCGCCGGGTCATGATCACCGCGACGCCATCGCGCACGAGCTGGAGGATGTCGCGGTCGCCGGTCACGATGACCACCTCGCAACCCTCTTCTCTTGCGTGTTTGGTGATCGTCGCCAGCAAATCGTCGGCTTCAAAGCCTTCGAGCTCAAGAACGGGGATGCGTAAGCTGTCGAGGACTTCTCGGATAAGCGGCAGTTGTTGTTTGAACAAATCTGGCGTCGCCGCTCGCCCGGCTTTATATTCCGCATAGCGGTCGACGCGAAATTGCGGCATGCCTTTGTCGAAGCAGACCACCACACCGCGCGGCCGTTCGTCAGCCAATAGTTTGATCAGCATCGCCGTGAAACCGTAGACCGCATTGGTGACTTGTCCCGAAGACGTAACCAGAGTGTCCGGCAACGCAAAAAACGCGCGAAACGCCAACGAATGACCGTCGAGCAGCAATACTTTGTGCGTATCGGCCTGTGCTGATACCGCCGCGCCGCGTGACGGGGCAGGCTTTTTACTTGATTTGGCGCTCACAGGCGGCAGTCTAACGGTTGGTCTGATCGACGGCAACTGTTCTGGCCTTCGGCAAATCGGGCGGCAGTAACTTGGTCACGGAACTCTCAGTCCTCTTGCCATACTCCGTCGAATTAGGTTAAGAGGAAGAGCAAATTCACAGAAAAAATTTTGGAACAGAGGCAGGGCCTATGGAGTATTTCGAACCTCGATCGGTCAGTGAAGCGCTTTCCGTGCTCGCCAAACATGGCGCAGAAGCCAAGATCATCGCTGGCGGCACAGATATCATGGTCGATATCAAGTTCAAGGAAGAACCTGGCGGCCTAGTCAACATCAAAAAGATCCCGGGCCTAAGCGGCATCAGCGAAAATGGCGCCGGTCTGCGCATCGGCCCTTTGACCACGAT
>DATBEY010000005.1:0-7238 GCA_036558765.1 Binatia bacterium
TTAGCGAGGTGTGCCACTCCTTCCCCGAAGCTGTATAACGGGATCGAAAAAGCACTGAGCAAATATTCTTCAGACGGACAGCAAGATTTATTTCATCAGTTCGCGCGCCAGCGGAGTCATCATCAACTCCGTCGGCGCGTCGCCGCCGAATTTCCGCAAGATACTGCGCATCCGTTCGCCGGAGCCGCCGACCTGCGCCAAAACAAATGGAATATGGCTGTCTTGCTCACAGGCGCTACCATGCCAGGTGTAATGCGTCACCGAGGCGAAATAAAAGCGCTGCTCGATCGGCAGCTGCGTGCAGGCCTTGGCCAGCAGCACGATGTCGCCCGCTCGATTGCCGTAAGGCCCCGCGCCGAGCCACTGCATGCGCTGGTTCAGATCGAGCAAATCGGGGCGCGGATGAAGTTTCAAATATTCCGCGATCGGCACTAGACGTTGGCCGTCGAAAATCTGAAACGGCTTGGCGTTTTGACCGGGAGCTGTAGGCTCGCGGCCGAAAATCAAATCGAGAGCGCCCTTCAACTCGGGAACGTTTTCACCACTCTGATTGGCTTTGTAAAAAGCCTGCAACGCGGGCAGCACATCTTCCTTGAAACGCGGCGGTTTTGGCCAATCGCACGGTTGATGCTCTTCAGCGCAGGTGGAGCGGTCGGCGAGGTAGACATAAGCCATAAAGCCTTGATACGCGAGTACCGCCTGATAATCCCGGTCGAGGGCGCCTAGCGTGAGCAGCGGTTTGCGCACGCGATAGCCGCTTTGCTTCAGCACGGCAAACGGCGAATGCTCGTCATCCGTGCCGAGCTTGTGCTGATCATCGTTCAGCGTCGGAATCTGACCGTGGTCAGAGATCACGATCACGTACGTACCGTCGAGCACACCTTTTTTCCGGTACTCGTCCAATACCTCGCCGATGCGTTTATCAGTGACGAACTGCAAGTAGCGCACCTGGCCCGCGAGCGGATCTTCCGCGACGTGGGTAAAAATATCGATGCCGGGAAAGTAGACGACCTGTAGATCGGGGACACCTTTGTTTTCGATCGCTTCGATCAATTTTTCCGTTGCGCTCAGGTCGAGCGCGGCAGCGATCGATTTTTCCGCATCGATCCCTTTCAGCGCTCCCTTAATCAGGAACCCAAGAAAATCGGTAAGCGACGCGGGTGAGACGGTGGTATAGAGCGTCGCGCCGCGGTGTACGGAAAGCATCGCGACATCGACATTCTTTTTGATCCATTCGTATAGCGTCGGTGTTTTCAGCTCCTTGCCGATCAGGTCGCCGGTCACCACTTTAGTCACGTCCGCGGTATCGAGAGCCGACACCGGGACAGGCGCGAGAAACGTCCCGCTCTCGCGCTCGAACCATTCATCGCCGACGACGCCGTTAACCGCGGGCGCGGTCCCGGTGAAGATCGCAGACCATGCCGCTATGGTGCTCGACGGCAGAATGCTCAATGCCCTGGGTGCAGCGTAACCATGGTCGAACAAGCCTCGACCCGCTTCTTTGCCAAGCAGGCCGGCGAGGTTAGGCGCCTTCCCCGATCGAATGGCCTCCATCAACTGAGCCGGCGTGGTGCCGTCGAGCGCGAAGATGATCATGCGCGGCCCGGTTCCGGAGCCGGGCGGTGGAGCGGGCTTGAGCTCTTTCTCGCCGCCGGTCCGGATCGTGTCAAGGATGAACGCGCACGACCCCACCCACAGGATTGATGATAAAAATACTGCGGCATAAATCAGAACCCGGTGTCGTCTCATGGTGCTTACCTCACGATGGAAAACCGATCGATCCTCAAGTTTTCAGAATTTCATTTGGCTTGTAAATGCGCAGAGTTGAGGATTGCCTGCATTGTGATCTGCTCATCCAAGCTCTGCCTAATCTACTCTACAAAGAAGTCCTGGTGAGAGATAGCCGTCAATATAGATCTGTCCCCGAGAGTAGAAACCCTGCCGATTTGTATGAAATTTACTGATGTCCTGCGCGTGGCTTCGACGAAATTTGTTTCAAATACCAGAAAATGTCTTGGCCTTTAACTGGTATAGACGTTGCTCAATTCGGTGCATTGTACGACTAGGCAACCGCAGAAGGTTAAGATGAAAAAAACGATTTTGGCGGCAGCGCTTGGGTTTGCGCTTACTCAAAGTGGTTGTGCATTTCTTGGGGGTGCGGCGGTCGGGACTTTGGCGACCGGCGCAGGTTACGAAATAAATGCACATCACCAGATGGATAAGCTAGAGGACGACTACCGAAACGAGAGAATCTCACGCCGCGAATACGAAGAGCGCAAAGCGCAGATCGAGAAAGGCTCGGTCATTTATTGAAATTAAAAGTCCCGTACATACACCATTCACGCATTACCTCGGATCCAGTCCGGGGTAATGCAAATCCGGAAATCCAGGAACCTGGTGATCTAAACACTGCTAATTTATCTGAGCAGACTCGAACGCCTGTTTAAGGACCAAAAGCCTCTCAATGACTTTAGGGGATAAGACCTTATTCCTGAAGCAGTATGCGTTAGTTATTCTGGCGTTGGCGATGCTGATTGGCACGCCCGGCTGCATGGATCAAATTGCGCTCTTTCCTCGGGCGAGCCTTCCTGAAGGTGAGCCGGACATGGTTGGTTCCGTCGAGCGCGTGGATGTTGCGGCGCATCGGCTGTATTTGCGTTCAATGAGTGGCGAGCGCAGCAGCGTGGCCTTTAGCGACGATGCGCAGGTATTCGACCGAGGCCGCGAATTTCCGATTACGCGACTGGCGGGGGGCGATATCGTGGCCATGCACATAAAGCGCGACATTCGCGGCGAATCATACGTGGATTTGATCCGCCTCCAAGAAGCCGCACGTACCGAGCGCGGACTACGCGAAGAGACAATGCCTGCACCGAATATTGAGACACTATCCGGAACAGTACAACGCGTAAACCGATCCGAGGATTCCTTCGATCTCGAAAACACGCTTTATAAGACGGTTTCCGTGGCCTTATCGGATTATGTCCGAGACTCCGACCGAGAGCGTTTTCAAAAGCTTCTATCGGGTGATCATGTCAGAATCGAGGGAAGATTTATCGGCCGTGACCGGTTTGAAATGCTGAGTTTTTTGAACACAGAGGACTCATCGCGCCTATCATCTCCACACCCTCTTCGCTGACCACCAGTCGATTTCCCTAACACTTGACACTGGGGCCTGCTCCAATTAGTTCTTGCTGAGAAACTTTTTTCGGCGACCCTGATACTTTTCGCCCTGCGATACGTCTAATTAGGTTGGGGGATAGCAATGAAAGGAATATTATCGGCAATCGGCTTAATGAGTATTTTGGTCCTGGGGAATCACCAAGCAACGGCGCAGATGTATCAGCCGTATCCCTACGCCCCATATTGGGATGGTGCTCAATACCAATCCTATCCCTATCCGCAGCAATACGATCCCTATTATGACCTGCATGTAATGCACTACCAGCTATATTTGCAGCAGTACCCCGGCTATCCGGTGTATCCATCGTTTTACCCACCGTGCTGCTTCATTGCGGGAATACCCGTACAATCTGCGCCGATCATTAGGCAGCCACGACCGAACCCAGCTTCGCGTCCGCTGCCGCCCAGGCGTCGCTAGCGATAATCGCGCGTCCGCGGACACTCAGAGCGGAAAATTCCTTTCACCTCGTTCGAAACGGCGCATTGCGATCCTAATCCGTGCGACGATGCCAGTAACGAACCTGCCGGCAAGCGCTCACGAATGCTGAGCAGTCACTCTCGTTGTTCAGTGCAATAAATCCCTCGTCGCGCTTTTCTCCGATGCCAGCTTTTTCAAACAAAGCCGTCGCCGCTGGGGTATGCCCAATGAATTTCATGTGCGCGAAAGCATCGGCAACAAAATCGCGCGCCGCCGGCTCCGCCATAAGGAGCTTCGCCCCCTGTTCAGAAATCATAAGCGCAATCGCATCGTAGAGCACTGATGGACCGCCATCGATTTTTTGCTTAGCTTCGATCCACGAACCATCGCTGGCCTCGACGCCACCGACTTTAGGCGCGACGATTTCCAAGAGTGCGCCTTCAAAATTCAGAGCGCTCTTCAGCGCTTGGAATAACTTGATATCGACCCCATCGCTAAGAAGCGCGCCCACTTTGCGCCCTTTGAAGCTCTTCGGACCGTTCAGGTGAATGCTCAGCGCGGGAGACGGTTTAAGGTCTTTGGTTGGACGAGCGGCGTCCGCGGGCTTGGGCATGTCTTTCAGACCCAGACCGCCGCCCACCTCTTTCGCTAATTGCTCGTCGATGTTCAGAAGGTGGGACACCATGCGGCTACGAATCGCCGGCGTCTCGCATTTACTGAGCTCGAAGACCAACGCTTTCGCCAGATGATTTTGCTCTATATTGGTCTGACTTTTATAGAACTGCCGCGCCTGGCTGTAATGATCGGCGAAGGTCTCGGATCGAACGCGAACCTTGGCACCCTCTTCTTCAGCGGCATAGGAACGGAAGCCTTGCTCCGGTGTTTCGCGTGGGCCCCCTGGTGCGCCGCCCCAGGAATTGGGCTCGTAATTCACGTGGCCCTTTGGATTGAGGAAAGCCATGTGGCCGTCTTGCTGGAATGTTGCGAACGGACACTTAGGCGCGTTGATCGGAATATGCATGAAATTAGGACTGCCGAGCCGCTTGAGCTGCGTGTCGAGATATGAAAAGTTCCGGCCCTGCAGCAGCGGATCGTTGCTGAAGTCGATTCCCGGTACAATATTCTGTGTGCAGAACGCGACCTGCTCGGTTTCTGCGAAAAAATTGTCAACGCAACGATCGAGCACGAGGCGTCCGACCCGGCGCACCGGCACTTCTTCTTCAGGGATGATCTTCGTGGCGTCGAGCACGTCGAATTCGAACTTATCCGCGAATGTATCATCGAAAAGCTGCAGGCCAAGCTCCCATTCCGGGTAGTCTCCCATTTTGATGGCATCCCAGAGGTCTCGGCGGTGAAAATCTGGATCGGCGCCGTTGATTTTCACAGCTTCGTTCCAAACCACAGATTGAAGACCGAGCTTCGGTTTCCAGTGAAATTTCACGAAAGTCGACTTGCCCTCGGCGTTGACCAGACGAAAAGTATGGACGCCAAACCCCTCCATAAAACGGAACGACCTCGGGATCGCTCGATCGGACATGATCCACATCACCATATGCATGCTTTCAGGAGTCAGCGAAATGAAATCCCAAAAATTATCATGGGCGGTCTGCGCCTGCGGAAATCCGCGATCGGGTTCCTGCTTGGCAGCATGGATAATGTCCGGAAACTTGATCGCGTCCTGAATAAAAAACACCGGAATATTGTTTCCCACAATGTCCCAATTTCCCTGCTTCGTATAGATCTTCACCGCAAAACCCCGCACGTCGCGCGCCAGATCCGGTGATCCTTTGTTACCGGCAACGGTCGAGAAGCGCACGAACACCGGAGTTTTTTCTTTGGCCCTCTGAAAGAGATCGGCCTTGGTGATGTCGGCCAGCGATTCGTAATTCTCGAAATAGCCGTGAGCTCCGAAGCCGCGCGCGTGAACAACTCGTTCGGGGATGCGCTCGTGATCAAAATGAAAGATCTTTTCCCTGAAATGAAAATCTTCTAGCGCCGTCGGACCGCGTGCGCCGATCCTGAGCGAGTTCTGGTCGTCGGAAACCGGCACCCCTTGTTGGGTCGTTAACACCGGCACATTCCCGCCCGCAGCTTGATGAACCTCACCCGCCGTGCCGGTCGGCACCGTTTGATCGGAGTACTCTGCGGATTTATGTTTTTGTGGTGCCGAATTTTGTTTACCATTCGTTTTGCTCTTCTTTGGCATAATGACTCTCCCCCAAATTAAATTCATCAATGTCAATGCGTGGACATGACGTCCTGCGTGCGACAAGGATGAACAGCGACTTGAGGCAACGTCTGTGCCACAAAGACTTTTAGCAGAAGACAAGTGAAAGCTTGAAGGAAGCTCTTCTTATCGTGCGCCTATGTCGTCATGAAACAATTCCGCTGTCCTGCTGAGCGGGAGCGAAGCATCTCGATTTTCAGTCACTTGTGAATAAGAAGCTCTTCGGCGGAGTCTCGAACCATAACCCGACACAAGTGCTCTCTTAACGGTGAAAAAGCTGAGCGATGATGCGTCGCAAGGTTTCGCCAGCGAGAGCTTCCAAGTTTGCCGCAAATTTGGGGCATTCTGAGGATCACGTGCTCTATTTTCGGAACACTTGTGAAAGTTTTCTTGACGCCGCTATGCCAGCCGGCGCGCAGACTTGGCAATGCGGTCCATGCGTGCGTATAAAAATGTTTCTGATTAGAGCTAAGCTTGGGCGGCTGTCGTCACAGCGGGAAGAATTTCTTCAAGAAAAGTCCGGAACTGCGCAGTTAGATCTGCGCCGATGGGTCGGATCGCCACGTGATCGACGCCCGCGTCGATGAATTCGTTAACGCAAGCGACGCAGTGTTCCACCGGCCCACAGCCGGTCCAGATCTCGACACCTTGGCGGGTGAAATCCTTTTGATAATAGGCATCGAGAAAAGCTTTGGCTTCTCGAAACGCCCGTTCGCGATCATCATTCACGCACATGCCGTAGTACAGAACCGTTTTGAAGGCGGACGGATCGCGTCCTTCCTCAAGCAGCAGTTCGTGCAGTCTGGCTTTGTAATCTCGAAACGTCGAGAGCTCGATCTGGTTGCTCATCCAGCCGTCCGCGTAACGAGCAATGCGCCGCAAAGCACGCTCGACGCCGAGTTCACCGATCTGCGCTGCACGTGGCGTGCCGGCGATGTAAATTGGACAGGGCCGTTGCAACGGCTTGGGCAAGAGATTGACGTCGTCAAAGGAATAATATTTGCCCTGAAAGCTGGCCTGTTCCTCTGACCAAAGGAGCCGTAAGGCCTGGATCATTTCTTCCATTCGGCCCGGACGTTCTTTGCTCGCTACGCCCATGACTTCGAGTTCCTTGGCCGCCATTCGATGCTGACCTGCCGGATAGCCCATGCACGCCGCCAACCATGCGCGTCCGCCCGACAACACATCGAGGCTCGCCCACTGCAACGCGAGCAGTATTGGATTCCGTTGTGCGATTGTGGCCATGCATGCGACGCCCAACTTTACGCGCGAAGTGCGCCCAGCAATCGCGCCCAGCAGAGGAATGCATTCAAGCCGCGGCTTGCTCAGTATACTGTCGCCCACCCATATCGCATCCACAGCGCCACTCTCTTCGGCGGCGACGGCCATGTCGATCAAATCTTTGGGCGG
>DATBEY010000006.1:0-14505 GCA_036558765.1 Binatia bacterium
CGTGCATTTCATGCACACCGACAAAAAAGGCTTCGAAGAAATTCTCAGCAAGTATTCCAAAGTCGTCGATCCGGGTATGCTCGACGGCACCGTGCAGTACGCCTATGATTTCGTCGAAAAGATACCGCTGGTCAAACGGGATGCTTTTCAGGTGACCCTCGATCTGGTTGGCGAGAAAAGACCCGCGGCAAAACAGGCTCAGCCAACGCAGTTCTACGACAACAGCTTGACCGAGGAGCTCATCAAAGAAGGATTTTTCAAATCGTTGTGGGGACAGGAGCTGCAGTCGCAAGCAGCTGCACACTGAGCGGATGACCCGCTTGAAAATGCAGCAGGCCGGCAACGCCATCGCCGAGGACAAAACCGGCAACCAGGAACAAAACGGATGTGGAGAGAATGCTCCGAGCGGCGAGATCCGAAAGTAGAACCGCGACGAGCAGCAGCAAGCCGAACGCGAGCACCAGCAGCATGGGAGTAGCGGGTGCCGTCCAGAATCGGCGCCGTGCGTCGGCGGATTATCCTTGCATTAATTCACTGCGCCGGAAATCATCGATCCTGATTTCATGTTTGCGCAGCAACTCGTAAAAATCCGTGCGCGATTTGCCGGCCAGCTTTGCGGCTTCACTGGCTTTGCCGCCGCAGAGTTTCAGCAGATGAACCAGATAGCCCTTTTCAAATTCGTACTTGGCGCTCTTATAGGATTTGACCGGTCCTTTGCTGCCGTTGCCGAACGTCGCCAGATCTTCCGAGCGGGAGTTTGCCGCCGTCCCCTTGGTGTGAAGAATCGAATCGTCGGTGAGCATATCGTGGCGTGTCATGGCCACCGCGTACTCCAGGGTATTTTCCAATTCGCGGACATTTCCCGGCCAATCGTAAAGCATCAGCTTGCGCATCGCCTCGGGCGTAATCCCTTTGATCTTCTTTTTCATCTGCTGGGAGATCTGCTTCAAAAAGCGATCGGCGAGCAGCGGGATATCTTCTTTGCGCTCGCGCAGCGGCGGCAAATGAATTGGGATCACATGCAGCCGATAAAATAAATCCAAGCGGAAATTTCCCTTCGCGACTTCCTCTTCCAGATTCTTGTTGGTCGCGACAATGATTCTGACATTGACCGCCACCGGTTTTTCGCTGCCCACGGGGTAAAATTGCTTGTCCTGCAAAGCGCGCAGCAACTTGGCCTGAATCGACAGCGGCATGTCACCGATCTCGTCGAGAAAAAAAGTTCCGTTGTTCGCCTGGCTCAATAAGCCGCGGGTGCTTCGATCGGCGCCGGTGAAGGAGCCCTTTTCATGGCCAAACAACTCGCTTTCGAGAAGCGGCTCCGGCAGTGCGGCGCAGTTTACCGCCACGAAGGGCTTGTCTCGTCGACTGCTCGCGAGATAGATCGCTTTGGCGATGAGTTCTTTTCCGGTTCCGCTTTCCCCTTGCAGATAGATCGTCGATTCGGTGTCGGCAATGCGCGAGACGATATCCAGCACACTGCGCATTTTGGCGCTTTTGGCAACGATATTGGGAAAATCGTAGGCTTGCTCCAGTAAGCCTTTCAGCCGTTGAATTTCTGAATTGAGCCTGCGGTTTTCCAACGCGCGCGAGATCTGCAGCAAGAGTTCCTGGGTATTGAACGGTTTACTCAGATAACTATAGGCGCCCTCCTGCATCGCCTGCACGGCACTCTCAACCGTTCCATAGCCGGTTAAGATAATGACGCGCATGCCGGGATTGATCGAATGCAGCTCGCGCATCAGTGAAATGCCGTCCTGGTCAGCCAGTCGCAAATCTACGATGCACAGATCGAAAATAGCTGCCTTGGCAGCCTGCACTGCCTCCTGACCGGTTCCCGCAGTCGTAACCTCATAGCCCTCGGCCTTTAACTTGAGCGCGATCAGCTCAATAAGATTTTGATCGTCATCGACAACAAGAAGGTTACCCGCTGACATTGCTATTCTCTCTATCTGTAAAGTTTAAAAAAATATCTCGGAGCGATCATTGCTGTTCCCCCGATGGCTGATGTCAGTGATGGCTAAGTTAAGCGCACGAAGCCGATAAACACCTCGCGTAAGTATTTGCCCTACGGAATCGTCGGGAAATTGCACACGCTCTAGCCATTTATCGGTCTTAATAGACTGTTATTCGCGACAGTGCAATATTCTAACCAAAATTGCTTTCAGGCGAGTTCAAATACAAGGATCCATTGCGCAGGTCGGATCCAGTTTTTGCCGGAGGAACGGGAGCACAAAAAAAAATTTCTGCTTGTCAGATTTTCGGCTGCTATGTGCGCTTTCCTCTTACAGCCGAACCTGAAACTGTAGTTGATTCGCTTTTGTTTTTAGCAAGATACAGGATTACTTTTTTGGCATATACTTTGTGACCTGGCTATTCGCGTCGCGAAATCGCACGCACGATTGCTCATGACCTATCTCAGTTTGTCCCCCCTCGTACGCGATTTTGCTGTCAACCATCGAACTAGCGGGCTCAGCCCATTCCGGATTTTATGATCGGATGTCGGGTGTAGCGCACGGCCTAACTGGCCGGATTGACAGGAGCAAGCATGTTGGGAAGCGACTTGAACTTGAAAAGGCGGGCGACAAAGCAATTACCTACTTCCTGCTCGCTCGTTCTGGCCGGCGGAGAAGGTAAGCGACTAAGGCCGTTTGTTCATCTCCTGCGTGGTGATTTCCTGCCCAAGCAATATGTCAATTTCATCGGGCGCCGTTCCATGCTGGAGCATACCTGGGATAGAGCCGAACAGCTCGTACAGTCTTCGAATATTTTCACGGTGGTGAACCGCAGCCATCTGGCGTTTCCTGATGTGCAAAGGCAAATCGCTCAGCGCAGCCCGGGCACCGTGCTTATTCAGCCGGAAAACAAAGAAACCGCTCCAGGAATTATTTTCGCTCTTCTGCACATCGCCAAGCGTTACCCAGATTCGCTGGTGACGCTTTTGCCGTCCGACCATTTCATTTTGCACGAAGAAGAGATGGTGGGCTACCTCAAGTCCGCTGGTCAGTTCGTCAGGCGCGATCCAGCGCGTATCGTACTTCTCGGCATCGAACCGGACGGAGATGAATCCGAATACGGTTACATCGCCACCGGCAGCAGGTTACGGCGCGGCAGCAACGGTCCGTTGAAAATTACTTCGTTCGTGGAAAAACCGGATTACCGTGCAGCACAAAAACTCGCCCGCGGTGGAGCCCTGTGGAATACCATGATGATGGTGTTCAACACCAGCGCGGTCTTGGAATTGGTCCGGACTGTTTGTCCGGCTATTTTCAGCGCCATGCAACCCATCTATGACAGCATTGGAACACCCGATGAAGAAGCGGTGACGCAGGAGATTTACCAGGACCTGCCGCCGATAAATTTCTCTAAAGATATCTTGGAGCCGCTGGCGCAAGATTTTCCCTCTCGGCTGGTCGCGTTCCCCGTGCGCAATGTCTTGTGGAGCGATTGGGGTTCCGAAACCCGCGTGATGGAGATTCTTAGAAAAATCGGCTATGCGGCGCGACTCAACGGCCTGCCACCCACCGCGTACAAAAGCGAGCCGCGTCAATATAGCCATCGTCCGTTTGCATCCCTCGCGCGAACGGTCAAGCGCCACGACCATGACAACGAGGAACTCTCGATCTCTTCGCGAAATCGACTGTTAGCGAATGAGCTCTAACTCAGGACAGAGGAGGCAATCGTATGAGCACCATACTGCTGATTATCCTCATTCTGCTGTTGATCGGCGCTCTGCCGACTTGGCCCTATAGCTCAGGCTGGGGTTATTATCCGAGCGGCGGTCTTGGTTTGATCATTCTGATCATCGTCATCCTGGCGCTTACGGGACGACTGTGACTGTAGCGGGCGGATTCAGTACCAAACTGAAAGGTATTGCCAGAAAAAAGAAAATAGTGATAAAAACCGTGGGCACGCTAAAGAGGTTCTACAGCGGTGATCCGACCCGCGCACCCTGAGAAGGCGGAACGAAGAGGAAAAAAAGCAAGCTGTGCCGGAAGGCGCTTCCTGCGGCACCCCTAGTACGGATCACCATGGATAATGTTTTTGAATCGATAATGTCGAACTCGATCCTGATCGTTGATGATGAAGAGAATTTGCTGGTCCTGCTGAACCGCATCCTCAGTAAAGAAGGCTATACCGTCACCGTTGCCCATGGCAGCAGCCAGGCCCTCGCTTTGATCGATAAAAATGATTTTCGCGCTGCCATTCTCGACATCAAGATGTTTCCTCTCGACGGCGTCGCGCTGCTGTCCGAGATCAAACGCCGCGCGCCATCGACGCGGGTCGTCATGATTACCGCGTACCCGACGGCGGACACCCGCGATGAGTGCTTTCGCAAAGGAGCCACGGCGTATCTCACCAAACCGCTGGACATACAAAAGCTGAAAGGCGTGATGCGCGAGCTGACAAACTGAATCGCCGAGTTTTGTCCGGAGCTTCTTGCCATCCGGAAAGTACGGGTTCGCTGTCACATGGTGGCCCGCGCTATCTAATTCAGGACACGCCGAATTCTTTCCGATCGAAGCTCCCTCGAGCGATCCTGGTTGCGTTATCTGTTCGATCTTTATATGACGGTCGTGAAATCATCGGAGTGGACTTGGGGAAGTCTTTAATCGACCGAAAATGAAAAGAATTTCCGAGCCGAATGGACCGGCGCTGGCAAAGTCGCCGACGGGGATCCGCGGCCTAGACGAGATCACCTTCGGCGGCCTGCCTCGCGGCCGGCCTACCCTTGTCTGCGGCCGCGCCGGTTGCGGCAAGACGCTTTTCGCCGTCGAATTCCTGGTGCACGGCGCGCTGGATCATGACGAGCCCGGGGTATTCATCGCATTCGAGGAAACCGAGGAGGATCTCACCAAGAACATCGCATCTCTTGGCTATGATTTGGCCGAGCTATGCAGGCGTAAGAAGCTTATGATCGATTACATTCGAGTCGAGCGCAGCGAGATCGAGGAAACCGGCGAATACGATCTCGAAGGGCTCTTCGTCCGGCTTGGATATGCGATCGACGCGATCGGCGCGCAGCGAGTCGCCCTGGATACCATCGAGGCGATTTTCTCCGGTTTCTCGAACGTCAACATTTTGCGCGCTGAATTGCGCCGGCTCTTCCGCTGGCTAAAAGACAAGGGCGTGACGGCCGTTATCACCGCCGAGCAGGGCGACGGAAGCTTGACGCGCCAGGGCTTGGAAGAATACGTTTCCGACTGCGTGATCCTGCTGGATCACCGAGTGCGCGAGCAGATCTCCACCCGCCGCTTGCGTGTCGTCAAATATCGTGGGTCGAGTCATGGCACCAATGAGTATCCGTTCCTGATCGACGAGCAAGGCATATCGGTGCTGCCGATTACCTCCCTCGGCCTCGACCATAAGGCCTCTAACGAACGTGTCTCGACCGGCATCGATAGCCTCGACCAGATGCTCGGCGGCAAAGGATTTTATCGCGGCACCAGCATTCTCATCTCGGGGATGGCGGGCACCGGCAAGACCAGCATCGCAGCCCATTTCGTGGACGCCGCCTGCCGGCGCGGCGAGCGCTGTGTCTACTTCTCCAGCGAAGAGAGCCCGGCGCAGGTAACCCGCAATCTGCGCTCTATCGGGATTGACCTGGAACCGTGGATAAAGAAGGGGCTGCTCCATTTCGACGCGACCCGGCCACATTTTCACGGCCTCGAAATGCACTTGCTGCGAATTCACAAACTGATTGCGGAAATGAAGCCGAAAATTGCTGTATTCGATCCTTTGTCGGGCTATCTCTCGCTCGGCGACAGCTTGGAAGTGAAGTCGATGCTCACGCGCCTGCTCGATTATCTAAAAAGCCAGCAAATCACTTCCGTCTTCAACACGCTCGTTGAAGGCGGCCACGCCGAGCTGCAGAGTGAAATCGGCGTGTCGTCCCTGATGGACACCTGGATTCTCCTGCGCAACCTCGAGCACAACGGCGAGCGCAACCGCGGGCTTTTCATCCTCAAGGCGCGCGGCATAGCGCATTCGAACCAAATCCGCGAATTTGTTTTGACGGATCATGGCGTCGAGCTGAAAGACGTTTATATAGGATCAGACGGCGTCTTGACAGGAACGGCCCGGGCCGCGCAGGAGGCGCGTGAGAAAGCCGCCGCTCAGCAGCGCCTCGAAGCTACCGAACGCAAGCGACGCGAACTCGAACGTAAGCGCGGCGCGTTGGAAGCACAGATTCTCGCCTTGCGCACTCAGTTCGAAACAGAGGCGGATGAGATCCAGAAAGAAATCGCCTTCGAAAAAATACGCGAGCAAGTACTGGAGGCCGAAAAGGTCCAAATGGCTCGGATGCGGTTGGGTAATGGCGCGGCGAAAGAGAAGCGCGAACGCTACGGGAAAGGAGCATAATCATGGCAACGGTCGAAGCAGTCAAAGCTCCCAAACAGCAGAAAGATAAGTGGATCTTGCGGCTCTATGTGGCGGGCCAAACGCCAAAATGCATCGCGGCCTTCGGCAATCTCAAGAAAATCTGCGCTGAGTTTCTCGAAGACCGCTACCAGATCGAGGTGATCGATCTGCTCGATAACCCGAAGCTCGCGCGCGGCGATCAGATTATCGCCATCCCTACTCTGGTGCGTAATCTCCCTGAACCGGTGCGCAAGATTATCGGCGATCTCTCGAACACCGAAAAAGTCCTCGTCGGGCTGGATCTGCGCGGCCGCAGCTAAAAGGAATCCAAATGCCACCAAAAGAAAAACGCTCCGGCATCGTCAATTTTGCGACGCGCATCCGCGATCGTGCCGCCGAGAAATACGTCCTACGCCTCTACATTGCCGGCACCACGCCGCGATCGAGCCGTGCCGTGGCGAACATCCGTGACATATGCGAACACAGCCTCAATGGCCGCTACGAACTCGAAGTGATCGACATTTACCAAAAGCCCGCGCTTGCGAAGGGCGAACAAATCATCGCTGCACCCACTCTGGTGAAGCAACTGCCGCTGCCCCTGCGCCGCTTTATCGGCGATCTCTCCGACACCGAGCGCATTCTCGTCGGCATGGACCTGGCGGCAGCTTCGTAAAATTCTCATGAGCAAAGCGCGAGAGCTAACCGAAGTCGAACAGTTGAGAGAGCAACTGCGCGAGGCCCAGGAAACTCTCGAGGCGATCCGCCGTGGCGAAGTCGACGCCCTCGTCGTGAACAGTCCCGAGGGCGATCAGGTCTATACTCTGCGCGGCGCCGACTACTCCGCGCGCATGCTGCTTCAGGAAATGAGCGAAGGCGCGGCCACGCTCGTTCCCGACGGCACCATCCTTTACTGCAACAAGCGTTTTGCCGAGATGCTTCATTTACCGCAAGAAAAACTTATCGGTGCGCCCGCCCGTGACTTCGTCGCGCCGGCCGATCGTCAGGCCTACGACTCTCTCATGCGTCGGGCCCAGAACCAGCTGGCCAAAGCCGAGCTGCTCTTTTGTGCCGGCGACAGCACGCCCGTGCCCACCTACTGTTCGCTCAAAGCCATCTCGCTTGGCGATGAGACATGTTTGTGCATGGTCATCACCGATCTAGCGGAGCAAAAACGCAACGAAGAAGTTATAGCAGCAGCGCGGCTCGCAAGCTCGATCCTCGAGCAAGCGGCGGAAATTATCGTGGTCTGCGATCCCGCAGGGATCATCATCCAGGCGAGCCGGGAAGCGGAAGAGTTCTGGGGCAAAAGCGTGCTCGGCCAATCTTTAGGCGAGGTATTTCCACTCGCCGGCATCAACGCGTCGGATCTGAAAGATTCAGCCGATCTCCTGAAAGGCTGTCTTGCCGGTAAACCGATCCGTGGCGTTGAAGTGACCTTAGGCCGGACCGACGGCGGCAACGTACACATGCTGATGAGCGCCGGGCCGTTGTATAACAAGGCCGGTTCAGCGATCGGCTGTGTGATAACATTGAGCGACATCAGCGAGCTAAAGCAAGCCGAAGAAGCGCTGCGTGAGAGTGAGCGGAAGTTTCGCGAGCAGGCGCAACTCCTCGAGCAGCAATTGATCGCCTCCGGCCGGCTGGTCTCTCTCGGCGAGATCACCGCCTCCATGGCGCACGAGTTCAATAACCCGTTGGGCATCATTATGGGCTTCGTCGAAGAAATGCTGAGCACGACACCCCCCGACGCCGCCGACTTCGAGACACTGAAGATCATCGACGAGGAGGCGAAGCGCTGCCAGAAGATTATTCAAGGCCTGATGGAGTTCGCGCGGCCCTCGGCGGTGACGCCGCAAACCACCGATGTCGCAACGCTCGTCAGCAAAACCGTCAAGATGATCGATGCCCGGCTCTACAAGCAAAAAGTCGGTTTGACCGAGGCAGTCGCCCCGGATCTGCCGCCGATTCATGCCGATCCGCAGCAATTGGAACAGGTGCTGGTAAATCTCTATTTGAATGCCCTCGACGCCATGCTCGGCGGCGGCCATCTTACCGTTAGCGCACAGCTTGACGGCGATGGCGATTTTTCGAAGCATGTCATCATCAGCGTCGCCGACACCGGCCACGGCATCACCCGCGAAGACCTGCAAAAGATTTTTCAGCCGTTTTTTACCGCGCGAAAAAAAGCCGGCATGGGATTGGGGCTTTCCATCTCCGAGCGGATCATCAAAAATCATGGCGGCAAAATCGAAGTCGATAGCGAGCAGGGCCAAGGGACACGCTTTCGTATTCGGCTGCCGGTACAATCGTTACCGCAATAACAGCGCGTTGCGCGTGCCTCCCCGAATGAGATTCGTTTTCCCCTGACCGACGCGCGTCTTCGCGCTCTTTTTTTACATCCTGATTGAAGCTGCCGTCGACGGCACGATAGACTGCGTTCGTGCTCAATGCGTTGATCCGAGCCCAAACCTATGGCTGACCAAGAACCCCCGATCGAAACATTGGAACAGCGCCACGCGGAGCTCGCCGCCGAGATCAGCGCCCTCAACCGGCTCTACCGGCTCAGCTCGCAGTTGCTTCGGCCCACCGAGCTCAAATCGGCCATGGAGTTGATTCTCGATGGCTCCATGGAAATCGTCGGCGCAACGATGGGCGATGTGCAGATCTATGATGCACCGAACCAGAGCATGAAAATTGTCGTCCACCGCGGCATGGCTGGGGAGCATATCGAACGTTTGCAGCAGCTCGCGCTCGACCACGATTCACCCTGTGCGCGCGCCAGAAAGTCAGGCAGCAGGGTCATCGTTGAAGACGTGGAGAGCCATCCCGAATCTGCGCAGCATCGCGCCGTCGCAGCGGCGGCGGGCTATCGTGCAATGCAATGTACGCCGCTGGTTAGCCGCGATGGCGAGCTATTGGGCGTTGTCTCGACGCAATTTCCCAAGCCCCATCGCCCGTCAGAGCACGAGCTCCGCCTGCTCGATCTCTATCTGGTTCATGCCACCGACACCATCGAGCGCATCCGCACCGTCGAGGAGCTGCGTCAGAGCGAGCAACTCTACCGCGGCGTCGGCGATTCCATTCCCTACGGGATCTGGATCGCGAATTCGCACGGCCATAACATCTACTTGAGCGAGTCCTTTTGCGCGCTGACGGGTTTAAAACAAACCGAGTGGGCCAATTCCGGCTGGACGCAGGCGCTTCATCCGGACGATGCCGAACCCACCAGGCTGTCATGGGAGGAGTGTTTTCGGAGCGGCGGCGTGTGGGAGCGCGAATACCGCGTCAAAGGCGTCGATGGTGAATGGCATCCGATTCTGGCGCGCGGCGTACCGGTGCGCGATGGCGCCGGCAAGGTCACCGGCTGGGTCGGCATTCATCTCGATATCGGCAATCGCGTGCGCACTCGTGAGCTGGCCCGCCGCCAGGCGCAGATGCTGGAAGAAACCCACGACGCGATTTTTCAGTGGCAGTTCGACGGCGGCATCATCAATTGGAACCGCGGCGCCGAACGGCTTTACGGCTTTACCCGCGAAGAGGCGCAGGGCAAGCGGCCATCCCAATTGTTGCAGACTCGGCGTGAGGGTGGCGTTGGCGCAATAAAAGAAGCCTTACAGCGTGATGGGATGTGGAACGGCGAGCTCCGCCACCGCACGAAGGATGGCGGAGAAATTGTGGTCGACAGCAGAATGGTGCTGTGGCGCAATCCCGATAGTCCGCCCATTGTGATCGCCGCCAACCGGGACATCACCGATCGCAAGGGCGCCGAAGAGGCGCTGCGCGAGAGCGAGCGCAAGCTCCGCGATCAGGCCGAGCAGCTCGAGCAGCAGCTCATCGCCTCGGGTCGCCTGGTTTCGCTCGGACAGGTCACTGCATCGATGGCGCACGAGTTCAATAATCCGCTCGGTATCATTATCGGCTTTGTCGAAGACATCCTGACCACCGCCAAGCCGGAGGATCCCGACTACCGCTCTTTGCAAATCGTTAATCAGGAGGCATACCGCTGCAAAAAGATCGTCGAGGATTTATTGGACTACGCCAAACCGAAAGCGGCCGAAATGGCTCCGGTGAATGTGCAGGCCGCCATCGATAGAACGTTGGAGTTGGTCGAAAACCATCTCTATAAACAAAAGATCCAGGTGGTCAAAGAAGTGGCAAATGGTTTGCCACGGGTTCACGCCGATTCACAGCAACTCGCCCAAGTGTTGGTGAATCTTTATCTCAACGCCATCGATGCGATGCCGAATGGCGGTCAACTCACGGTCAGCGCCTTCCAGGAAGACGCCGGAGCATCCAAAGTCATCGTCTCGGTGGCCGATACCGGACACGGCATCGATCCGGCGGCGCTCGATAAAATTTTTCAGCCTTTTTACACGGCGAAAAAACGCCGCGGCTTGGGATTGGGGCTGCCGATCTGTGAGCGCATTGTCAAAAATCATGGCGGTGAAATTAAAGTTCAAAGCCAAGCGGGACAAGGAGCAACGTTTGAAATCCACTTGCCGAGTCCGAACCATTGACTTGACTTGCCGCAGTGCGAGTGCTTAAGGGAAAGTTGCATCCCGGGAACGCAATTTGCCTGACTCGGAAACAGACCTGGTCATCGTCGGCATCGGCGCATCCGCCGGCGGACTGGAATCCTTGAAAGAATTCTTCGACGCCATGCCGTCCAACTCGGGCATGGCTTTCGTCGTCATCCAGCACCTCGATCCCGATCACACGAGCTACATGGCCGACATCCTCGGCCAGCATACCCAGATGCAAGTCAGGCAAGCGACCGACGACATGACGATCGCAGCCGATCACGTGTACACGATCCCGCCCAATAAGTTTCTCCGGATCGAAAAAGGCCGTGTCTATCTCGCCGAACCGCAAAAGAGCGACGGCGTCCGCATGCCGATCGATTTTTTCTTTCGCTCTTTGGCGGAAGATCAGCGCGAGCGAGCGGTCTGCGTGATTTTTTCCGGCAGCGGCTCCGACGGTACGCAGGGATTGCGCGAGGTGCGCGCCGCCGGCGGCCTCACGATTGTCCAAGAACCTGAGACCGCTCAATTTGACGCGATGCTCAGGAGCGCCATCGCCACCGGCATGGTCGATTGTGTCCTGCCATTGACGAAGATTCCCGAAACCCTGCAACGATACAAACCCCGAGTGGGCGCTTCCGACAAATCCGACGACCGGGATAAGCTCGAACTGCTCGATGCGATGCTCGACGTGCTCGCAAGCCACAATTCGAATGATTTCAGCGCCTACAAGAAAACCACTTTGCTGCGCCGCGTCGAACGGCGCATGGGCATCAATCATCTCGATTCGGTCGCCGACTATTTACGCTTTCTCCAAGCCAACCCGGCCGAGGCCGACGAACTGGGCCGCGACATGCTGATCGGCGTCAGCAGTTTCTTCCGCGATCCCGAGGCGTTCGAGGAGCTGCGCCGGAGCGTCATCGCACCGCTGGTGCGGCAGCGGGACAACCACAGCCCGGTGCTGCGGGTCTGGATTCCCGGTTGCTCGACCGGCGAGGAAGCCTATTCCATTGCGATCCTGCTGCTGGAAGAACTCGATGCCGCCGACAAGAACTGTCCGCTGCAGGTGTTTGCCACCGATGTCGACAGCGAGAGTTTGAAATTCGCCCGCGAAGGAACTTATCCCCGCAGCATCGCGGCCGATGTCGATGAGTCGCGCCTCGCCCGGTTTTTTACCAAGCGGGACTCGACTTATCAGGTCAGCAAAAGGGTGCGCGAGGCGGTCATCTTTTCGCTGCAGAACCTGCTCACCCAACCGCCTTTCTCTAGGCTGGATTTGATCAGCTGCCGTAATCTGCTGATTTACATCGAACCCCCCGTGCAACGAAAGCTGCTGTCATTGTTCGCTTTTGCGCTCAATCCCGGAGGTCATCTTTTTTTAGGCAAATCCGACGGCATGGCTTCTCAGAGCACGCTCTTCGCGTCGGTCTCTTCCAAATGGCGCATTTATCGCCGTACCTCCGCCCATCCGGTGACGCCCGCGTTTTCATATGGGCGCGGCGGCAGGATCTGGGGCTTGGACCCGCTGCCAGCGACCAAGCCCCAGCCAAACCTTTCAGAGCTGAATGAACAGATTCTTTGCCAGCATTTCAACGCGGCTGCCGTTCTCGTCAACGAGCACGGCACGATCCTGCACTTCTTCGGCGCCACCGGCAAATACCTCGAACATCCGACCGGCGAGGCCAATCTAAACTTGCTCAACATGCTCGAAAGCAAGCTCTCGGCAAAGCTTCGCGTCGCGCTGCGTAAGCTGGGCAAAGATGGCGAACCGGTGCGCTTCGATAGCGTGGAGCTCGATGGTCGTGGCGCGAGCTTGCGCGCTAACATCACGATCCGGACCATCGCTTCCGCGCCGAAAACCGAGCACGTGTACGCGGTCATTTTCGAGGAAGCGGCCGCGCGGCCGAATGCCCTCACCTCTAAACACACCGCCGCCGGCCCTGGCGAAGACGAGTCGCTGGTAGCGCAGCTCGAAACCGAGCTCAAATCGCTGAAGACTGAGTTCCAGGCGACGATCGATGAATACGAGACCTCGGCCGAAGAGCTCAAGGCCGCCAACGAAGAAATCCTCTCGATCAATGAAGAGCTGCAGTCGACCAATGAAGAGCTGGAGACCTCGAAGGAAGAGATCCAGGCGGTCAACGAGGAGCTCAACACCGTCAATCAGCAGCTTAATTCCAAGGTCGAAGAGCTCACCGAGGTCAATAACGATCTGGTGAATTTTTTGAATTCATCCGACGTGGCCACGATATTTCTCGATAGTCAATTTCGCATCAAGCGCTTTACGCCGTCGGCCACCGCAATTATGAAGCTGATTCCGACCGACGTTGGCCGTCCGATCGAGCACATGGCGCAGCGCTTCGCCGGCGTCGATCTGACACTCGATGCCAAGAACGTGCTGCAGAGCCTCGCAGTGTCAAAGAGAGAAGTGCGTTCGTCGGACAACCGCTGGTTTTTGCTGACTTGTCTGCCGTATCGTACGATAGCCAACAAGATCGACGGCGTGGTCTTCACCTTCAACGATGTGACCGCGCTCAAACAATCGGAAATCTCGATGGGCGAAGCGCGCAATTTCGCCCAAGGGATCGTGGACACCGTGCGCGAGTCGCTTCTCGTGCTCGACAGCGATTTGCGGGTCGTCTCGGCCAACAAAGCCTTCTATCAAAACTTTCAGCTGACACCCGCGGATACCAATAATCGATCCGTATTTGATCTGGGCAAGGGCCAGTGGAATATTCCGCGTCTGCACGATTTGCTCGAGAATCTTGCCAGCAAAAACGTCGCGTTCAACGACTTCGAAATCGAGCACGAATTTTCCGCGGGTCCGCGTCACCTGCTGCTCAATGCCAGGCGGATCGACCGGGAAACCACCCCGGGGAAACTGATCTTGCTCGCGATGGAAGATATCACCGAGCGCAAACGCATGGTTGAATTGCTGGCTAACGAAGAACGATTGCGTCAGCACAATCGCGCGCTGGAACAGCAGCTGATCGCCTCGGGCCGCCTGGTTTCCCTCGGCGAAATTACTGCGTCGATGGCGCACGAGTTCAACAATCCGCTCGGCGTGGTGTTGGGATTCGTCGAAGATCTCCTGGAAGAAACCGATCCCGCCAGCCCGCAATATGCGCCCCTACGGATTATCGAGGAGGAAAGCAGGCGTTGCGAAAAAATCATCCAGGACTTGATGCAATTTGCCCGTCCGGGCGATGCACAGCGGCGGCAGACTTACGTTCACGCGGTGATCGACACCACCCTGCACATGATGGACGGCCGGCTTTACAAACAAAAGGTGACTTCGGCGCGCCGCATCCAGCCGGACCTGCTCCCCATAGAAGCCGATCCGCAGCAACTCGAACAGGTATTGATAAATCTATACTTGAACGCAATCGACGCCATGCCGGAAGGCGGGACATTGACCGTGGGAGCGGAGCAGGGCAGCGACAAACAAACCACCGTAATCACGGTTACGGATACTGGACGCGGAATGACAGCCGAAGAGGTGGAAAAAGTTTTTCAGCCCTTTTACACCGCCAATAAGAAGACGGGGCTCGGTTTGGGACTGCCGATCTGCGAGCGCATTATCAAAAATCATGGCGGACGAATTGAAGTCGAGAGCGAGCCG
>DATBEY010000007.1:0-5424 GCA_036558765.1 Binatia bacterium
TGGCTGATCGAGGGCTCTCTCGAGCCCCACGCCCGGGGTCCAGGGGCTCAACAGGCGAACACCCCGCGCAACGTGCTGGCGGAATTTGGTGCCAACACTGAGCGCGAACACTGCTCCATTGGCAGCATGACATTGAATGACCCGGCGGCGCGTCTCCGCGATATGGACCGCATGGGGTTCGATGCGCAAATGCTTTTTCCGAGCACGCTTTACGCCCACATGACAGGCGATCCGGAGTTCGAAGCGGCGCTGTTTCACGCCTACAACCGTTATGTCGCCGCCCAGTGCAGCCATGCGCCCAAGCGCCTGAAATGGTCGGGGCTATTGCCGCTCCGTGCCCAGCGCGAAGCGTTCGAAGCGATCGAGGAGATGCAACGCCTCGGAGCGCGCGCCGCTGTGGTGTTCGGCAGCGTGGGCGAGCGCATGCTTTCCGATCCGAGTTTTTTGCCGGTCTGGGACGAATTCGCCCGCGCGCGCCTGCCGCTTTGCGTGCATATGGGGATGAGCTATCCGCCGCTCGCACGATTAGGCCAGTCGATCTACGATGGTCACATCATCGGCATGTCCTTGCCCGCGCAGCTCGCGTTCATGGCGATCGTTGGCCATCGCATGTTGGATCGCTACCCGGATTTGAAAGTGGCATTTCTCGAGTTCGGCGCCGAGTGGATTTTTTACATGGTATCGAGAATGGATCATTACCTGCCTCTTGATCGGGGCGCGCATCCGATGGGCTTGAGCATGCCGAATGCCGCCGATTTGCCGCGGCAAACCATCCGCGATTATGTGAAGTCCGGGAGGATTTTTATCGCCGCGGAAGCAGACGATCGTATGCTGGTGCAACTCTTCGAGCTGATCGGGGAAGACCAGGTGCTGTTTTCATCCGATTTTCCCCACGGCGAGGGACGCGACAACGCGGCCATGGAGATATTGGAGCGCAAGGATATTTCAGAAGTACAGAAACAAAAGCTGCTTTATCACAACACCGTGCGACTGTTTGGTGAACCGTAGCTTAGAGTTAGCGCCACACCTGCGAAAAAAATCCTTCCTGTTCCAGCTCAGCAATGATGCTGCCATCGTAGAAATCCTGCGGCCGCGCGCTCCGCGCCTTGGGATCGGTCACCGCCAGCTGCTCCAAAACGGTTTTAATGGAGCCGGCGGACGGAGTCGGGACTTTCTTGACGTAGGGCACGTGATCATCATAGGTCGCGTCCAACGTCGCTCGGTTTTGGATTTTGGTATACTTCGCGATTACCTTCAGTGCCAATTCGCGATCGTTGATAAACCGGTGCGCGCCTTCGACATAGGCTCGCGTGAAGCGCAGCAGCGTGTCCCGGTTGGTGCGTAGATAACGTCCGTTTGTCGCGATCGTCGTCTGTGGATATTCGACACCGAGGTTCGCCATGTTGATAAGCTCTCTCATGCCCAGCCGCTTTGCTTCGGCCGTTGCCGGCGATGCGATCACCCCCCCTTGAATCGAACCGGCTTTGAGTGCAGCCAGCGTTTCCGCTTGCCCGCCGATCTGAAAAATTACCGTATCTTTAACCGGATCGATCCCGTTTTGCTTAAGCACATAGCGCAATGCGAAATCAGTGGCAGAGCCGAACCGGCTCGCGCCGAGTTTTTTGCCTTTAATGTCAGCCAGCGTGCGAATCTCCGGAGTGACCATGAGCGAGTAGAGAATTGTGTCAAACACGTGGGCCGTAATGATCACATCGCTGCCTGCCAGCCGCGCGGCAATCACCGAGGGACCGCCGACAGTGATAATGGGAGTATCGCCGCCCAAAAGCGATGTGATCGCCCTGCCGCCTCCGGTAAATAGCAGCTCGACATCGAGGCCGTGCTTGGCAAATAGCCCTGCTTCTTTGGCGATCCAGCCAATGGACTGGGTGCCGCCGATTGAAGCGTAAACAACATAGAGCTTTGCGCTGTGAGCCGTGATCGGAACACAAATGAGCGGGACCACCGTGACGAGTACGCATATGAAACAACGGCACCGAGAAGCCATTTGGGTTTCCTCCGTCTGGTCAAAAACTCGGGCGAGAATACAACTTGTACTGAACTCAGGAAAGCCGCACGGCAAATTTTCTAATCAACGCATTGAATCTCTGCGGCTCATCAACAAAGAGCGCGTGGCCGGCGTTTTTGAACAGTTCGACTTGCGTTGCCGGTCGATTTTTTTTGAGATTCGCCGCCTGCCCCTCGTACTGTGGCGTCACGACGTAGAGCAATGGCTTCTGAAACCTGCGCACAATGTTTCGCCAATGGGCACGTTCGAAAGGATAGTCCAGTAATGCAAGGCTGTCCTCTACCGGCACACGCTTGGCGCCACGTACCAGCTCTGCAAGTTCCGGTTCGGGACGCGGCTTGGCAAAAATTGCGCGCATGAACTCACGAAGGGTCTTGTCGCGGTCACGCCGTAGATTGTCTTTGAAACCTCCGCTCGAGCCGGGAGCCGGCTCTTCGCCCACCGAGCTGTCCACCAGGACAAGACCGGCCAAATGGTCGGCTCCGAACATATGAACGTATTGAAGCGCTTCTATCGCCCCGAGCGACCAGCCGATCAAAAGAACATTTGATCTTTTGAGCAACAGCTCGTTCAGATCGGTGGCGCGCCGTTCGGCTGTATAGCCGCTGGAAGCCACCTGGGATTCACCTTGGCCACGGGGATCAAACGCCAGCGTGTGATAGGTTCGGCCGAAATCATTTATCTGGTTTTGCCAGATACGGCCCGGCATGAGCCAGCCGGGAACCAAAACGATGTTAGTCTTGTTCCGGTGCTCGGAGCCGGCCTCTAGGAACGAGAGCGTAATGCCATCCGTGGTTTGAAACGAGCGGCGAATCGGTTGAGCGGCGCACGGCGAGGTCATCATCAACAGCAAGAGCCCGCAGTACCACTGCCGCCGCACCGTGGCTGCCTAATGATGTGCGAAGATGAGCCCGGACTGCTGTCCGCGCCAGTGATAACCAAAAGGAAACGGCAGTGAATTCTGCTCCTGGCGCGAATTGAATGCCGCCTCCAGATCTTTTTGATAGCCATACTTCATGGGGCGAATGGGCCGGTGATAGCGACCGTATAGTTTCACCTGCCAGGGATTCTGGCTGATGAATCGAAATGGGATACCGGTATCGTCCTGTACCAAAACATCGGCGGCATCGAGAAGCATCGTCCGGGTTTTGGAAAACTGGTGATCGTGGAGCAGATAGGAGGCCGATTTGATCAACACCGTGGCCGGCTTATACTGGCTCAGCCAGCTCAGAAAATCAGGATAAAACTCCAACGCCTTGTCGGACGCATCGAGCGAGACGTAATAAAGCTGCTGGATATCTGCTCCGTTCGTTGCGCTCGCGAAGTCAATCCGCACCGCACGCATGAGCACCGGCGGCCGCTTGGCATCGGGCAGCTCGTACGCATGTGTCAGATCGGCAAAAAGGTCGAGCGGTTCGATGCGGATGATGCGTCGATTCATGAGCGCCAGCATGGTTGCCATCACTGGAACCGTGCCGCGAATCCACGGCGTTGTCAGCTGCTTCGTCATGTAAGAAGTAATAAAGTAGTTGCGCTCGAAAATATCGTGAAAGGCGCTGCGCACGTCTTGCAATAGCTTCGAAAACTGCGCCGGTGTGACCGATTCGAGATCCGGCAGCGTACCGGGCCGTTCGAGACTGAAAAAGACATACCGGGCATGATCGGGAAAAAAAACGTAGGCGTTCAGCAAATCCGGACCGCTGAAAGGATAAAGCAGGTTTTTTTTCTGGGCGCCCGGAATTTTGATTTCGTGGGTACGCCACGCATCCATAGTCTGAATTCGATTGCGCATCTGATTCCAGCTAGTGGTCATCCACTGCTGGTGTTCTTTGAATGCTTCGCTCTCGACCAGGCGCTTCAACGCGGGATCAGCCGGATTTGGCGTAATGCCCGCAAGAATCTGTGCTGTCGCCGTTGCGCGCCGGTTGTACTCGGCAGGCTCATCATTGCTGGCGCAGACCGGTCTGGTGCCCGACATGAAGCATATGGCGAGCATGACCACTAAAAAATCGAGATTTAAATGATGCAAATCCAATCGTTTGAGTGTCATAAATTCAAGCATAATACGAGTAACGCCGGCACCGACAGAGTCGCTTCCGGGCGTCGAAATCATTGTTCCTCCCATTACTAATTTGACGCCCAGCATAGCATTTTCTGGGATAGAAACGACAGTTTCTCGTCCCGCTCGACCTTTCTACGGAAAGCCACTTGCGCTATGAGAAGAAATCAAAAATCTAAGCACGAAAGCAGGGCAGGAGATCATGTCAGGATGGAAAGCCCGAATCGGTTATTTATCGCCGTCGGTTTTTGAAACTCCGTCGGATTGGGACTTAATTCTCCCCAAAGGGTTCACCATTGTCGCTTCGGGACTCAATGTTCAGGCCCATACAGATGCTGAATTCAACAAAGCGATCGATGCCCTGGCCGCTGGACTGGGAATTTTCACAGCGGAAGAGTGCGATGCGGTACTAATGGGTGGAATTACTCTTGGTACCCTGCGGGGCTACGCCGCGGAGCAACAGATCGTGGCTCAGCTGTCCAGGCAGATTGGACTTCCGATCAGCACGGCCATGAGCGCCACCATCGAAGCGCTTAAATCTCTACAAGTGCGCACCACAGTGATCGCCACCGCTTATAAGAAAACCATCAACCAAGCTGTAAAGAAATATTACGAAGACGGCGGCTTAGAGGTAATCGATATCGAAGGTTTGGAAGTTTCTAAACCAGTGGATCAAGTTAAGCTGCCTGACTACGCGTCGTATAAAGTCGCGCGCAATCTTTTTCACCGCCATCCAGCCGCCGACAGCCTGCTGATTCAAGGGCGATGGCGCTCGGTCGCTTACGTCCAAGAGTTGGAAGACGATACTCAAAAGCCGGTGGTTTCGAGTACCGCCGCATCCCTATGGTGGGTCATGCGCGCACTCGGCATTAAAGCTCCGATCACGGGCTACGGAAGACTGCTGAACAGCTGACGATTCTGCACGTGCCAAAAAGCAGGACGGGCAGTGTGCCTATGCTCACTGCCCGTCCTGCTGACGCCATCGCGTCATTTTTTCTTATTTAAAGCTTGTTATGACCGCTGCCCGCGTTCGGACGATTCACCCGGCGTACGGCTCGGTTCGGCTACCGTCAATTAGAATTCGCCGCCGCTTTGAGGAAGCCCAACCTTCTGATTGACCCTGTTTTCGGGTTCACGCCATCTGGCGCAGAATTTGAGGGCTTGATTCACGCGGCTCGATGCTCGACGTGTAACTTGACGAACTGCCGGTGCCCGCCGTTAGCGGGCGTGATTGGCCCGGTGGACTATTTTCTCCCTGCATAATGCCCTCCGATTTTATGAAGAGCTGCAACAGGCGCGCTCTGTTCGCGCTCTTCGCGCCCCCTAGCAGGATGGGGCT
>DATBEY010000008.1:0-5446 GCA_036558765.1 Binatia bacterium
TTCAAGTCGGCCATCAGCATCCCGAGCGCGGAGAAATGCGCCGGCATGGGCGGGATGATGACGCGCGGCACGGATAATTCCCGCGCGATCGCCATAGCGTGCAAGGCGCCGCCACCGCCGCTCGGCACCAGAGCGCAATCGCGGGGATCGTAACCCTTTTCCACGGATACGGCGCGCACCGAAAGCGACATATTGAAATTGGCGATGGTGAGAATGCCCAGCGCCGCTTCTTCCAGAGACAAACCGAGCGGTTTACCGATCTTTTCCAAGATCGCCTGCGCCGCTTTCTCGCGCTGCAAACGGATGCCGCTGCCGAGAAAAAATTCCGGATCGATTCGTCCCGCAATGAGATTGGCATCGGTGACCGTGGGTTCGATTCCTCCCTGACCGTAGCAGGCCGGGCCGGGCGAAGCGCCTGCGCTTTGCGGACCGACTTTCAATCCGCCGGCGGGATCGATCCAAGCGATGCTGCCCCCGCCGTTCCCAACCTCGACAATATCCACCACCGGCAGCATCATCGGGTGCCCGGCAACATAACCGCCGACGTAGTAGCTGCTGGTCACTTCAGGATGAAAATCTTTGATCAAGCTCGATTTGGCCGTGGTACCGCCCATATCGAAAGAAATGATCTGCCGGCAGCCGAGCGTCTCGCCCAACTGCGCCGCGGCGATGACGCCAGCGACGGGTCCCGATTCCATCATGGTTACCGGAAGCTTCTTGGCGGTTTCCGCAGCCATGACTCCGCCGTTCGATTGCATGACGCGAAAGGTACCGCGGAAGCCAGCTTCGCCGAGCATCTTTTCCAGTGAAACCAGATAACGGTTGACCAGCGGGCCGACGTACGAATTCAGAACCGTTGTCGAGGTCCGCTCGTATTCGCGAAATTCGCGTAAGATTTCATGCGACAGCGAAACATAGACGCCGGGAAATCGCGCGCGCAGCAGTTCACCGAGGCGCTGCTCATGCGCCGCATTGGCGTAGGCATGTAACAGGCAAACGGCGATACTCTCCACGCTCGCAGATTTGAGCGCGTCGATGGTCGCAGTGGCGGATTCTTCGTTCAGGGGCGTCAACACTTCGCCCGTCGCGTACAGGCGCTCGTCGACTTCGAGCCGCAGATCGCGGGGCACGAGAGGCACCGGCCGTTTGAAAAAAAGATTGTAGCCCTCGGGACGATTGCCGCGGCCGATCTCGTAAACATCGCGAAAACCCTTGGTCGTGATCAAACCCGTGCGCGCGCCTTTGCGCTCGAGCACGGCATTGATCGTGACCGTCGACCCATGCACAAAGAAATTCGCTCCCGCCACCTCGATTTTGGCGCCCCGCAGGCAGTCATTGATGCCGCGCGCCAGATCGTCCGGCGTCGTGAGAGATTTACTGCGGAAAATTTCCCCGTTGTCATCCACCGCCACCAGGTCGGTGAATGTGCCGCCGATATCAACTGCGATTCTCATGAAAGGTTGCGAATTCTTTTGAAGATAAAGCGCAAAAGAATCCCCGGCGACAGCATTATTCCACTCGTCATTGTTCTTCCTTCCTCCCCTTCGACTGGGGAGGATTGAGGTTGGGGTGCCAATTTTAATGTCGCGCAGCACCCCCATCCTGACCTTCCCCCGTCGAGGGGGAAGGGATCGCAAGGAAATGTTGGGTTAGTGAACATGCAGCTCAGTTATCGAGCAGTGATTTCGCCCCGTCCGCCGTCACCTCGAAGCTATCGCCGAAGAGAATCATTCGGCCTTCGGTCTGGAATCCGGCGCGTAACGCCAACGTCATATGCTCGACCAAAATGGTCGTCCCGACGCCCTCGGCGCCGACCTCTTGCGCGTCACTCTCGTTCAGAAACGGCGCTTCCCATGGGTTGAGCCCAATGCCGTTGGCAAGGCCGTACATCAATGCAGTCGCGTAGAACTCCCCGAGCGCCCGGCGCCCGGCCTCTCCGACTGCGGCAACTGCGCCGCCGGGCTTTGCCTCGCGCGCCATTTGCGCAATGGCTTTTTGCGCTCTGTCATAAGCGCTTTGCAGCTTCCCATCATTATCCAAAATAAAAGTCCGCCCTGCTTCGCACCAATAACGTTCATGTTGAACGGCGAGGTAAACCGCCCAATGATTGCGGAGGGCTGCGGCTCGTTTGAAGCTCGGCGGATTCAGGCGCGTCTCGCCGGCGAGAATACGAATATCTTCGGCGCCGTGATCGCGCGCCAACCGATCGATATCCGCGACGATCTCGTATTCTTTGCGTCCGGGTTTGATGAATCGCCCGACTTCGCTGCACACGGTGTTCAGCAACCGTCCCGCAGCACGCATCGCCTCAAGTTCCACTGGATGTTTCGTCAGGCGATGAGACACCATGAGCGGGTCGCACGCGTGCCAGGTCACGTTCGGCAGCGCGGCCTTCATTTCTTCGAGCTGCGGCAAAGGAAACCCCTTGCCAGAATCCATCAAGCCGATTTTCGCCGTTTCGAGACCTTTCTCTTTCAGCAGCTTCGCGCCATCGGCGCCGACATTATTCGACGCGCGAACGTCCTCAACCCAGGTCAGCGTTTTTGCAAAAGGCACATCGCGGCTGCCGATGTTGAGCAGCAAAGAGAGCGCGCCCACCCGCGGCACGACGGCGATGCCGCCCCGCACTTTGGGAAAATAGTTCGTCAGATAACAGAGGTCGGCGAATGAATAATTGTCGCCATAAATCACCAGTGCGTCCAAATCCTGCCGCGCCACTTCACGGCGTAGGACATCGAGACGCGTTTGGAACTCAGCCTGCGGCACTTCCTTGGGGTCCCAAGTCGAGCACCCTCGCTTCAGAACCGAATGGCGTCCAAAGATCATCTCTTCACCTCATAGCTCCGGCTGGATCCGGCCGCTTGAACGATTTGAACGAAAAGGTTTAAGCGGTTCAAAAAATTCAAATCGTTCAAACCGTGTGAATAAAGCGGAAGTGTCATTCTTTGATAAAAAGTTCCCAGGACGATTTCATCAGCGATTCGGCCTTGGTTTTTGTCATTACCACCGTATCGCCGAGCGTCAGATAACCGGTCTCGGGTAAATACTGATTGGGATGAATGATGTAGGTCATGCCCTCTTCGAGCGGTGTTGGGTTCGCATCCTCCAGGCTTCCCGGTGCGAACGAGCCGCAGCCTAAACCGTGGCCGCGCACGCGCATGAAGGGCGGCCGGCAGTATTGTTCGTAACCGTATTCGATAAAGGTGTCGTTGATCGCCGCCGCCACCGCGCTCGCGGGGGCGCCGGTTGTCGCGGCTTCCATGCCCAAGCCCATGGCTTTTTTGAGAATGGCGTACTTTTCGCGCACCACGGGCGCCGGCTCACCGAGAACCATCGTGCGGCAGATCTGCACGAACAAACCACCGATACAGGGCGTAATCTCGCCGATAATGATATCCCCTTTTTGCGTGACGCGATCCGTGGGTGGATGAAGCGCCTGGTTGTGATGATTGGCGACGACCATGCCAAAATTGTCTTCGGCGCCGAGCGAGCGCATACGATATTCGACAATCGCGGCAAGCTCGTATTCCTTCAAGCCCGGACGCGCATCGTCGTGCAGCGCTTTGACACCCGCATCGGCGATGTCGGCCGCCCGCCGGAGTCGCTCCAACTCGAGCGGGGTTTTCGAACGCGCCATGTTCTCGATGATGTCTTTGGCGTTGGCGGCCGTCCGGCCAAGCGCTTTCGTAATCTGCTCGTGTGGTCCGACCGACATCGCTTCACGTCCGCTCAGTCCCACGTTCCCCGAAAGTCCCGGCAAGCGCGACCAGAATTCTTTGAACGGCCGCACCTCGCGAACGAAAGATTCTTCCTGTGCGCGTGGAATGTCCCACACCGGCGAGACATAGAGGACCGGCGCGTCTTCTAAAGGAACGACGAGCATAGTCTCCGGCCCGACGCTGATGAAATCCGTCAGATAAGCGACGTAATTCATGCGCAAAAAATTGTGCCGCCCGCCTTCATAAACGAGCAGCGTCTGTAATCCCTTATCGCGCATGGATTGCCGCACGCATGACAATCGCCTGTCGAATTCTTGTTGTGCGTCCATAGTTACCTCGCGTCTTCGAACAGCAGCGGTCGATTTATCCAAAACACTGCGGCCGCAAACCTTTGCCATGCCGCATTAACTGTCATGCTGAGCCGAGCGAAGCATCTCGCGTCATCAAACATGCAACACAGATCCTTCGCCCGATGGCTCAGGATGACAGCCAGGAAACGCCATAGAGGAAATGCAGTTAAAATTTTCACGGGTCACTGGGCTGCTGGAACGTAGCCCAATCTACGATCGCGTTCAATCAGCTCCGGCGCGCGCTCGCTCGGCGGACCGTAACCGCCGCCGCCGGCAGTGAAGAAAACTACGCTGCCGCCCTTTTTCAAAGGATAGTTGGGCTTCTTAGTGAGCCAGCTGCCCGGATCATCAATCGTCTGCTTCACCAACGCCTTCGCTTTGTCGCCGCACGCGCCGCCGAAAATTCCCCACGGCGCGGTGCGCTGCCGTTCGATGTTGATGTTCGTAACAGCGTCGCAGAGCACGCGCACCGCAATTTCAATTCCCAAGCCGCCGCGAAATTTCCCGGCGCCGCCGCTACCTTCGCGTAACTGCTGACGCTCGATCAGCACGGGGTAATACAATTCCTGCAGCTCCACCGGCGCATTCTGCACATCGCCCTGGCACATCGACACGGTCGCGTTTTCGCCATCCTCGTGGGCGCGGCCGCCCCAACCGCCGCCCATAATCGTCTGACAGAGAAATCTCCTGCCGCTCTTGGGATTGATTCCGAAGAATGCATAGCCGCCCATGTCACCCTTGTGACCGGCAGCAGTTTTATCGGGCATGGCGGGCGCTAAAGCTCGGAGGATCAAATCGATCACGGTCGGAAGTGTTCGGCTCCAGTTTCCTACGGGTGCGGGCGGCTCAGCGCTCAAAATCTTTCCCGGAGGAATGATAATTTTCAACGGGCGAAAGCAGCCTTCATCGATCACTGAGTCGGGCGCCACGAGCGATTTGAATGCGACCCGCGCCGCCGCGACCGCGCCCGACTCGCCGGAGTTGATCGATCCCGGGACTTGCTCGCTGATCTCGGAGAAGTCGATGGTCATTTCACCGCCGGCGACTTCGACCCGGACCTTGAGCGGCACCGGCTTTTCCAAATCGACGCCGTCGCTGTCGAACAGGGCTTCGGCTTCGTACCGGCCCGGCTTGATGCGCGCGACCTTCTCCCGCGCCAGCAGCTCGGATTGTCGCCAGATCGTTTCCAGGCACTGCAAAAAAACTTCGCGCCCGTAACGACTGACCAGCGCGTCCAGTCCGCGGTCGCCGATCCGGCATGCGGCGATCTGCGCGCGCAGATCCCCAAGGCAGGATTCGGCGAAGCGCACGTTGTCGGTGATGATCTGAAAAATATCCTGATTGGGCTCGGCGCCGCGATAAAGCTTCAGGGAACGA
>DATBEY010000009.1:0-10397 GCA_036558765.1 Binatia bacterium
GATGCGCTTTTCTACTTCCGTTCGCGGGGGCTTGGATTGGCCGAGGCACGCCGGCTTTTGAGCTCGGCATTTGCTGCCGACGTCGTGGCGCGAATCAAAGTGGCGTCTCTACGGCAGCATCTGGATGAATATATTTTGGAAAAATTTCGTGAAATTTGAGTAAGGTGATGAAAGCTGCTCCGCAGTATGTAGGTTCTGTCCGGGCTTTCGATGTCATGCGTTTGCGCGAGGATTTTCCGATCCTGCGGCAGAAGGTTCATGGCAAACCGCTAGTCTACCTCGATAATGGCGCGACCAGCCAGAAGCCTCAGGCGGTGATCGATGCCCTGAACCACTACTACACCGCGGAGAATTCCAATATTCACCGCGGCGTACACTATTTGAGCGAGCGCGCCACTGCGGCTTACGAGGCGGCGCGCGAAAAAGTCGGACGATTCATCAACGCTGAAACGGAGCAGGAGATCGTATTTGTTCGCGGCACAACCGAAGCGATCAACTTGGTCTCGCAAAGCTACGGCCGAACGTTTATCAAGGTTGGGGACGAGATTATTGTTTCGGCACTGGAGCATCATTCGAATATCGTTCCGTGGCAAATACTCTGCGAGCAAACCGGCGCAAAGCTGCGAGTTATTCCTATCAATCACAAGGGCGAGCTCGTCCTGGAGGAGTTTTCGCGGCTCCTGAACGAGAAGACCAAGTTTGTCTCGATTGCCCACGTGTCAAATGCGCTTGGCACAATTGTGCCGATAAAAGAGATTATCAGAGCAGCGCATGAGCGTCGCATTCCCGTGCTGGTTGACGGCGCCCAGGCCGTGCCGCATTTACGGGTCGATGTTCGGGATCTGGACTGCGATTTTTACGCTTTCTCGGGCCACAAAATGTTCGGGCCCACCGGCGTTGGGATTTTGTATGGCCGTCGTGAGCTGCTTGATGCGATGCCGCCCTATCAGGCCGGCGGCGATATGATCAGTCTCGTTACTTTCGAAAAGACCCACTACAACGTGTTGCCGTACAAATTCGAAGCGGGTACGCCGAACATTGCCGGCGGCATCGGCTTGGGCGCGGCCATCGATTATCTCCTGGCGCTGGATTGGGAAGGTCTGGCGGCACACGAACATCGGCTTTTGAGCTATGCAACGGACGCGCTCGCGAGCATTGACGGATTACGTGTCATCGGCACCGCTGCGGAAAAGGCAGGCGTGCTGTCGTTTGTTTTCGATTCTGTGCATGCACACGATGTCGGAACGATTCTCGACCAAGAGGGTGTCGCCGTCCGGGCAGGCCATCACTGCGCGATGCCGGTGATGCAGCGCTTCGGCGTGCCGGCGACTACCCGCGCATCGTTTGCATTGTACAATACCACCGCGGAAATCGATGTGCTGGCGCAAGCCATCCACCGAGTTCGGAAGGTTTTTGGCTAATGTCAGAGTTAGATGACCTCTATCAGGAAGTTATTCTGGACCATAATAAGAGTCCGCGAAACTATCGCGTTTTGGCCAACGCCAACCGCAAGGCGGAAGGTTACAATCCGTTATGTGGCGATCATGTGACCGTTTACGTGAAGCTCGACGATGGCGTGATTCAGGATATTGCTTTTCAAGGTTCCGGTTGCGCGATTTCGAAAGCTTCGGCTTCGCTGATGACGGCGGAATTGAAAGGTAAGACGGAAGCCGCTGCAGAGGATCTATTCGAGGGCGTACACAAAATGCTCACCGGCGATCCGGAGGCGAATCATGAAAAGGTGGGCAAACTAAAGATCCTTGCCGGCGTGTGTAAATTCCCGGCGCGAGTGAAATGCGCAAGCCTGGCGTGGCATACCGTAAACGCGGCGCTGAAAGGCGAGAGCCAGCCAGCGACGACGGAATAAATGCCGCTTTAAAGGGGGATTTTCGATGAGCACGGAAAATCCGATCCGCCTCCGGCGCGACTGTTTCGCCGTTATGATTCCGAGCGGTGAGCGGATCGCCCTTTCTGCGGGGGCAACCGTGTGGTTGACCCAAGCTCTGGGGGGCAGCTATACGGTTATGACCGAACGCGGATACAGTGCACGCATTGATGGCAATGACAGCGACGCACTTGGGCTCGCGGCGCCGCAGAGCCAAGGAACTGTGGGGCATGCCGAAAACAGCCCCGGTTCGCTCCGCGAATTGATCTGGCGAGAATTGCGCTCCTGCTTCGATCCGGAGATTCCCGTCAATATTGTCGATCTCGGTTTGATCTACGGCTGTGATGTGCAATCGCTGTCAAGCGGCGGTTACAAAGCGCTCGTGCGTTTTACTTTAACCGCACAGGGTTGCGGGATGGGGCAGTTTCTCAAACGGGATATCGAAACAAAATTACAAACTATCCCCGGAATAAAGGAAGTTGAGGTCGAGCTCGTCTGGGATCCGCCATGGAATCAGAGCATGATTTCGGTGAGCGCGAAACAGCAGTTGGGAATCGAATGAGGATTTGTCATGGATGCGATCAATGAAACAATTATCGAAGCCGAGGTGTTGGAAGCTCTTCGGAGCTGTTTCGATCCGGAAATTCCGGTCAACATCTATGAAATGGGCCTGATCTACGCCACCAAAGTAGACTCGGACGGCACCGTAACGGTCCAGATGACACTCACGTCGCCGAGTTGCCCGGCGGCGCAAGCCTTGCCCGCGGAGGTCGAAGAGAAAATCAAAGCGATATCTGGCGTGACCGACGTCAAGGTTGATCTCGTCTGGGATCCGCCCTGGGACCCGAGCAAGATGTCTGACGCGGCACGCTTGCAGCTCGGCATGATGTAAATGTCCTATCTCTCATGAACAACAGTTTGTTCGAAAAACTCGGTGGCGAACCGCGGCTGAGGCCGATTATCGACACATTCATCGACCGAGTGTTCGCAGATCGGATGATCGGCTTTTTTTTCCGCAATGCCGATCGCGCGCGTATCAAGGAAATGGAATATCAATTGGCGGCCAAGTTCCTCGGCGCCGATATTGAGTACCGTGGCAAGCCCATCGGCAAAGCGCACGCAAATCATCCAATTATGGGAGGGCATTTTGCGCGTCGCCGGCAAATTTTCAAAGAAACTTTGGAGTCGTTCGAAGTGGCGGAAGAGATCAAGACGGCGCTGCTCCGCCATACCGATTCGTTGCGGCCGCTCATTACTCCTGAACCTGGATCGAGCTGTGATCCAATTGCAGCGCGGGATCGTGTACAGCACGGCAAAGGCGCATAAACTCTCATCCTTTTCCATCCGGCCAATTGTCCACGGCAGAACATTGTGCTACTTATAGCGCTACGCCGAAGGTAGTCATCAAGGACTCGTGTGAAATTAGCCGACCTGTATGCCCGGCCCGGCTTGACGCTATCGGTCGAATTTTTTCCCCCAAAGACTGAAAAAGGCGAGGAAAGCCTCTTTACCGAGATCCAAAGCATCAAGAGGCTTAATCCTGGTTTCTGTTCGGTGACGTACGGGGCGGGCGGAAGCACGCGCGAAAAAACTATCGATCTGGTGGAAGCGATCCACGATCGGTGCAGCCTCGAGGTGATGTGCCACTTAACAGTGGTGGGGCAATCGAAAGCTGAAGCGCGCGCCATATTGGATCGGCTGAAACTGAAGCGCGTCGAGAACCTGCTCGCTCTCGGCGGCGATCCGCCGCAAGGAATGCCGGACTGGCGGCCTCATCCGGACGGTTTTCAGCACGCCGTAGAATTGGTTCGAGAAGCGGCAGCCCGCGCTTGCTTTTCAATCGGGGTGGCCGGTTTCCCGGAGGTCCATCCACGTGCCCAAAGCCGCGCTGCCGATTTGGAGTTTTTGAAGCAAAAAATAGAAGCCGGGGCCGCAGCGGTCATTACGCAGCTTTTTTTCGATAATGAAGATTATTACCGATTTGTCGACGATCTCAGGTCTATGGGCGTGACGGTTCCAATCGTACCGGGAGTTTTGCCGATTCTTTCCGCGCCACAAGTGCGCCGTTTCACCGCGCTCTGCTGCGCCAAGATTCCGGCGAAATTGGAGCGCGAGCTGGTGCGGGTGGAAGACGACGAAAATGCGGCGATGGAGATGGGGATTGAGTATGCGACCCGCCAATGCGAAGAGCTCATTAAGTTCGGCATTCCAGGATTGCATTTCTACTCGCTTAATAAATCCTATTCCTTGCTGTCCATCGCCAAAAATCTCGGTTTGTAATCTCTCAGCGTGGGTTCAGTGCGAAATTGAATGTGTTGAGTGCCGTAGGGATTAGAATGGCTGATCACGATCCACTGCCGGACGAACCCGATAGCGATCAAGTCGAAGTCCGCAAGGAAAAACTCGCCCGGCTGAGAGCGCTCGGGGTCGAACCTTATCCGAACGATTTCAAACCGAGTCAGAGCGCTTCGGAGATCGCCGGCAAATTTGCCGATGCGAGTGAACAAGCGCTGGCCGAAGCGCCCAAGGATCTGCGCGTCGCTGGGCGGATTGTGGCGATTCGGCGCATGGGGAAGGCCTCGTTTTTTCACATTCAGGACCGCCGCGGGCGTTTGCAAGTCTACATTCAGCAAAACAGAGTAGGCGAAGAAACCTACAACTTGTTTCGAACTCTGGACGTCGGTGACATCGTCGGCGTTTCGGGCTACTTGTTCCGCACGCGGACGCGTGAGTTGACACTGGAAGCCGAAGGGCTTCGTCTGTTGGCGAAATGTTTACGGCCCTTGCCGGAAAAATGGCACGGGCTATCCGATATCGAAGCGCGCTACCGGCAGCGCTATCTCGATTTGATGGTCAATCCCGAGTCGCGCCGGGTGTTTGAAAAGCGTTCGCGCATCGTTCGGGGTATCCGACAATTTTTCGAGCAGCGCGATTTTCTAGAAGTAGAAACCCCGATGATGCAACCGATCGCCGGTGGCGCAGCCGCTAGGCCGTTCGTCACGCACCATAATGCCCTTGATATGGAGCTCTATCTGCGAGTCGCGCCGGAGCTTTTTTTAAAGCGCTTGTTGGTGGGCGGATTTGATCGGGTTTTCGAGCTCAATCGCAATTTCCGCAATGAAGGAACTTCGGTGCGCCACAACCCCGAATTTACCATGCTCGAGTTTTATCAGGCCTATGCGACCTTCGAAGATTTAATGCAGCTCACCGAAGAGCTTTTTATGACTTTGGCTACGGATCTCATGGGCTCGCTGCAACTTCCCTTCGGCGAGCACGTCATCGATCTGACGCCGCCGTGGCGGCGGTTGACGATTGGTGAAGCGATTCGGGTTCACGGCGGAGCCGAAAATCACAACCTCGATCATCTCGAAAACCTGCACCAATTCGCCAAAGACAAAGGATTTCACATCGATTTGGGCGCATCCTATGGTAATGCCCTCGTGGCAGTCTTCGAGGAAGTCGCCGAGGCAAAATTGATTCAGCCGACGTTCATCACAGGTTATCCGCTCGAGGTCTCACCGTTGGCGCGAAAAAATGACACCAACCCGGCAATGGTCGATCGGTTCGAGTTGTATATTGGTGGCCGCGAGCTGGCTAACGCGTTCTCAGAACTTAATGATCCGACGGACCAGCGGCAGCGCTTTCTCGAGCAGATGCGCGCGCGCGCCGCCGGCGACGACACGGCAAATCCCATCGATGACGATTACGTCCGCGCGTTGGAGTATGGCATGCCGCCCGCGGCCGGCGAAGGTATCGGCATCGATCGCCTGGTTATGTTGCTGACAAATTCCGCGTCGATCCGCGATGTCATTCTTTTTCCCTTGCTTCGCCCCCACCGCTGACCACTTTTCCATGAAATACGAGCTTTTCATTGGCCTGCGCTACCTGCAGGCGCGCCGGCAAGAAACTTTCATTTCGCTGATCACCGTCATTTCGGTCCTTGGTGTGATGATCGGCGTAATGACACTCAACGTCGTGATGGCCGTCATGACGGGATTTGAAGAGACCTTGCGCGATCGTTTGCTCGGCATCAACGCGCATATCGCCCTGGTGAAGTCGGGGGATATGTTGCAGGACTATGAACGACTCATGCAGCGGGTTGTGAAAGAAGATGGCGTCGTCGCAGCCAGTCCGACGATTTATGGTCAGATTATGCTCACTTCGGGATCACGAGTGTCTGGCGTCGTGGTTCGGGGCGTGGATCCGGATCGGGTCAATAGCGTCGTTAATTTGCAAAGCTATATTCGCGAGGGGAAACTCGAGGCGCTCAAAACTCCGCAGCCCATACGGGTGGACGATCGGACGGTTTTGCTCCCGGGGATTATTTTGGGCGAGCGTCTGGCCAATCAACTGGGGGTTTTCGTCGGTAGCCCTGTGCAGGTGGTCTCGCCTTTGGGCAGCCCGACGGCGATCGGTGTGATCCCCAAAGTACGCCGGTTCGTGGTGACCGGTATTCTCCGCACAGGCATGAGCGAGATCGATTCAACGCTGGTATTGCTTTCTCTCAGCGATGCGCAGAAATTTTTCGAAATGGACAATGCCGTAAGCAATATCGAGATCCGCATTCGGGACGTAAATCAGTCGCGCCAGGTGGCGGAGCGTATCCAGCGCGATCTAGGATTTCCTTATTTTGCCGAGGATTGGACGAGGCTCTGGCCAAATCTGTTTTCGGCGCTCAAACTCGAAAAGACCGTTTACTTCCTGGTCCTCCTGTTGATGGTTTTAATCGGCGCTTTCAACATCATTTCTACTCTGGTGATGGTGGTCATGGAAAAGAAAAAAGACATCGCCATCCTACGCTCCATGGGAGCAACGCAAAAAAGTATTCGTAGAATTTTTCTTCTCAAGGGCTGTATCATCGGCGTGGTCGGTACAACTTTGGGCGTGATTCTCGGGCTGCTGGTATGCGCGCTGATCTCTCAATATGGTTTTCATCTTCCGGACGGAGTTTTTCTGATCTCCACGGTCCCGGTGCGAGTTTATTTCAGCAACTTCGTCCTTGTCGCTTGCACCTCTTTCGTCGTTTGTCTGCTTGCGAGTATTTATCCGGCGCGCCAGGCGGCGAAGCTCGATCCAGTGGAAATCATCCGCTATGAATAGTCTTCTGGCGGTTAGAGACCTGCACAAGTCCTTTTTCGAGGGTGGTAATGAGATTCATGTTTTACGCGGCGTCAATCTCGACGTGGGCGAAGGCGAACGTTTGGCGGTGGTCGGCGAATCCGGAGTAGGCAAAAGTACCTTGCTCCATATTCTCGGCACCTTAGATCATTTCAATTCCGGCCAAATCCTATTCGGCGGGGAAGAGGTGCCAGTGAACGACGAAGCTGCGCTCTGTCGATTTCGTAATCGACAGATCGGCTTCGTATTTCAATTTCATTATTTATTGCCTGATTTTTCCGCTTTGGAAAATGTTATGTTCCCAGCCCTGGTTCAGGGAATGGAAGCGGCGCAGGCAAGACGTCAAGCGCAAGAATTGTTGGAGGTTGTCGGGTTAAAAGATCGGCTCAGTCACAGACCGGGCAAATTGTCCGGCGGCGAGCAACAGCGGGTCGCAGTAGCACGAGCGGTGATTCTTAAACCCAAATTGGTGCTAGCGGACGAGCCCACCGGATCTCTCGATCCCCGCATCGGAGAGGGCGTTCAGAATCTGCTGTTTCGGCTCAATGAGGAGCATGGGATCGCTTTGATCGTGGCCACGCACAACCGGCAATTTGCCGATAGCATTGGTCGTCGAACCGAGCTGCGCGAGGGTTTGCTATTTAACGTCTAATGCGAAGATTTGGCTTTACAAAAGTAGCGGTATCTGTTAGAAAATCGAAAGTATTTGGTCCTTATTACCACCGTGCTGAAGGCCTCCCGATGAATTTTTCGATGAGCGCCCGGGCTAGTCTGATTCTCCTAGTCATTTGCAATGCAATTCTGGTTTTAGCAGTCGTTCCTAGCCAAGGGCAGATTCAACAAAAGACCACGCTCAAGGACATTAAAATCGAAGGCAACATGCGGGTTGAGGACGATGGCATCCGGTTGCACCTGAAAAGCCGGACCGGCGACTCCTTCGATCCGGCGACTGTCGATCAAGACGTAAAGGCCATTTATCGCATGGGCTTTTTCGACGATGTCAAAGCGGATCTAACGCCGGACGGCGTGCTCATTTATACCGTGAAGGAGAAGCCTTATATCCGCGAGGTTAAAATCCAAGGCGCCGCACAAGTCTCGAAGGAAAAAATCGAAACGGCGTTCGGCATCGGCGCGCGCACCGTTCTCGATCGCGCCAAGGTTGCCGAAGGCGTCGACAAGGTGCGCAAGCTTTATGGCGAGCAGGGCTACGTCAACGCGGCGATTGACTACTCGGTTTCCGTGGAGGCAAACAACCAAGCGCTAATCACGCTCGATATCAACGAAGGTAACCGTTTGTTGATCAAGAAAATCATGTTCGAAGGCAACAAAGCTTTTTCGGAAAGCGATCTCAAAGGCTTGATTGCGACCAAGGAAGAATGGATTTTTTCGTTTATCACCAACCGCGGTGTACTTGACCGAGACATGCTGACTAATGATGTGGCCATCTTGTCGAATCATTATAACGACAACGGTTACGTCGAGCATAAGATCGACGAGCCGGTGATTTTACGCGGCCGTGATGGGCTCGAGGTGGTATTTCGAATCAATGAGGGGCCGCAGTATCGTGTCGGCAAGGTGGAGATCGGGGGTGAGTTGATCCAGGACGGCAAGGATATGCTCAAATCCGTAAAGCTCACCACCGGCCAGATCTTCCGCGGGAGCCGGCTACGGGATGATATTACTTCGATAACGGATATGTATTCGAACAAAGGATTCGCCTTCGTTCAGGTCGATCCCATTACCAAAGTAAACCCGAATGACAAAAACGTCGACGTGGCCCTAGTGATCACCAAGGGGCCGCCGGTCTATTTCAATCGCATTCTGGTCGCTGGAAACACCAAGACGCGCGACAAAGTGGTACGGCGTGAATTGCTCACCAACGAGCAGGAACTTTTTTCCGGTAACAAGGTGACCCAAAGCAAAAATGCGCTGCAGCGAACCGGGTACTTCGAGGACGTGCAAGTTACGACGAAAAAAACCGGCCAGCCGGACACGGTCGATCTCCTTGTCGACGTGAAAGAGGGGCCGACTGGAACGTTTCAGATCGGCGCAGGATATAGCAGCGGTGACGGCTTTTTGTTCAACGCCAACATTTCCGAGAAAAACCTCATGGGAAAAGGTCAGGGGGTGAGCGGTAATTTTGCGATCGGCTCAAAGCGGCAAGATTACATCCTCAGCGTGAACGATCCCTATTTCAACGACACCAAGGTAAGTGCCGGGTTCGACGCCTTCAACACCAAGCGCGCATACACCGATTTCGACGAGCATAAGATCGGCTTTGGCGTCAACACCAATTACCCGCTGAAGGATTTCAGGATGCCCTTTTTCGGGGCGCCGCCAAAAGAGCCAGGTTCTGATGAACTGGCGGGCGCCGCGCCAACCACGATATGGGATTACATGCGAGGTGGCGTCGCTTATGATCTTACCCGGGACACAATCGGCGGCGTCAACGCTAACGCCTCACAGTCGATCCAGGATGAAAAAGGCACGTCTTTGACGAGCGCCGTGACCCCCGGGATTACCTACGACAGTCGCGATCATTTTTTTGCGCCGACGGAGGGCACCAAGTCCGCCTTTTCCATAAAGACCGCCGGACTTGGCGGAGATTCTCGTTTCATCAAAACCGATTTAAGCGGTAGATGGCACTATCCACTGCTCAAGGACCCGAGATGGGGCGGCAATTACGTCCTGGCTCTGGGCGGACAGCTCGGATATGGAATAGGTTTTGCCGGGGCGCAGAAGGGTAGTGACGGCATGACTCTGCCGCTGTTCGAGCGCTATTTTCTCGGCGGAATCAACTCCATCCGCGGTTTTCAGGACCGAAGTTTGGGGCCGCGACAGCCGGCCTGTAATGCGGATGCGGATGGCGTCTGCACCAATCATGGCAGCGACGTCATCGGCGGCGACACAGCAGCGGTGATGAACGTGGAGCTTCTGTTTCCAATAATGGAACAATACGGACTCCGCGGCGTTGCGTTTTTCGATATGGGCAATGCCTTTACCAACGGCATTAACTTCGGCGACATGCGGAGATCGGTGGGAGCCGGGGCGCGCTGGATGTCGCCGTTCGGCCCCTTGCGCGTCGAGCTCGGCTTTCCTTTGAACAAAAAACCGGGTGACGAAACCTCGGTGCTCGGTTTTTCCATAGGCAGCCAACCCTAAGGCTCTGCCATTCCAAGCTTTTCAATAATTACAAACGGAGGCTCTGAGTGAAGTACTGGCTGGCCATCGCGATGCTGGTTCTTTCCTGCTCTCTGGCGACTGCACAGGAAAGAATAAAAATTGGGTTTATCGATATTCAAAGGGTTATTTCCGAATCGCAAGCGGGAAAACAAGCTAAGGAACGATTTCAAGCACAGGTGAAAAAGGCCGAGGCTGACGTTGTCAAAGAGCG
>DATBEY010000010.1:0-16369 GCA_036558765.1 Binatia bacterium
GACAAACAAAAGCCGCGTGGCATCATCTTCCGGATCCTCGAGAATATATTTTTGCGCGATCGGTTCTTCCGGTAATTCGGGTTGCAGTGGCATCCAGAGATCGCCGGCGGCCATACGATAAAGGCGGTGGGCTTTCTTGCCGAACCGCTCCCGAACTCCGCCAGGCGGAAGCAAAAGTAGATCGCCGACGGTTTTGATTCCGAGCTTGAAAAGCGCAGCACCAAACTCCGGTTCGATATTCAATCGCTGCAGCGGAGCTTTGCGTGCAGCGGTTCGTTCCGCTACCGGATCGTCAAAAACAGTAGCACCTCTTTTCGCTTTGGCGATGGCATAAGTGCCGAAGCGCGTGAAGCCGACCGCGAGATTCGCCGCAAATCCTCGGCCGCACAAATTCTGGTAAATCACATGAGCCCATTGCTGCGGAGAACAATAGAGACGTTGCAGGCCGGCGCCATTGAGCCAAAAAACTCCCGGCTCTTCACGTGCTGCTTCCACTTCCGGAGTAAAACGCCTGAGCGTCTTGACCAATTCACCACCCGCTTTGTCGATCTCCGCGGGCAGGACTTCACCGGCGCGCAGCGTCGAAGCGAGGGAAAATGCTGCCGCATAGCGCAAGCCGGGAAGCACCCCTTGCTGGCGTGCTTTTTCATTGACCCAAAGCAGCAATCCTTGCGGTTTATCATGATCAATCACTGCTGCCGGATAAGCACGCCATTCCGGATGACGGCGGAGCAGCAACTGAAGCGGAAAAGCTGGCAGGTCAACACAACCCAGCCGGCCCGTTGTACACGACTTCATGATTCCACGTAGGACCGCGCCGTTTATCTTTTAAAACGCGCAAAGCACATACGAAGCGATTCTGGGTCACCCGTTTTTTTTGAGCGTGAGCACGGAGCGAAACCAATGAGCCCAAAGAAAATGCTGCGTGACGTTTTTTCGTGAGACAAACCAGTGCAGCGTGATGACGATGCGCAAGACCGGTCAAGCGCGTCTGCAGAGGCATCGCAATATCGGCGGCGCCGAGATCGAGCACAATTAAACCGAAACCGCCGGAGCGCAAAAGTTTCTCGCCAGCGCGCGCGATGCGGGTCGGATCGGTCAAACGAATCACCACCAAAGCGGCTAAATCAATCCCGTTTCGAGCAGCATCAGGCGGGTAGAAAAAATTTTCGGTCGAGGTCACCCAGCCCACCGGCTCACCGCGCTGTTGCGCCTCGTCAATCAAACTGAACGTCAAAGTCAGAGCTGCCGATGCACTCGTGCTTGAAATCTCGATAAATCGACCGGCGACTTCATCGAGCCGCCATGGATTCTTCGACGGGGAGGAAAACCGGAAGTTTTGCGCAGAAGAAAACTGCATATTGGCAAGGGATTAAAATGCGAAGTTCAAGTTCTTAATTCAGTCCAAATTAATAATCGTAAATTACCCTATACTGAATATAGTTTCAGTAGTCAACTGCTAAGGATTGAAGGGTCGTGCAGCGGTCCGATTTACACTAAAGATGTACTTGAACGTAACGGTGGAACGAGTGAAACGCGAGCAGGTTAAACTTTTTTTCGTTGGTGCGCTAGGTAGTCGACTAGGAGATATTCTCCGAGACGATCGGGGCGGGTGTAAAAGGCTCGACCTTTATTGATGCGAGTGAGATCGTCGACGAAGCCGCGCAAGACCGGGCTGTCGTCGAGCATGAAGGTATTGATCGTGATGCCTTTGCGCGTGATGCGCTCGACTTCTCGCAAAGTTTCTTCCGCGGCGCGCTGGCTGATGCCACCGAAGCTCAACGGCCACTCGCAGTAAAGCCTTCCCTGCCGGCAATAGGCGGTTGGCTGACCGTCAGTGATCACGATCATTTGTTGATTGGCGCTGGGCTTTTTTCCGAGCATTTCGGTTGCCAGGTGCAAACCGTCTTGCAGATTGGTAAACGGATCACCCATATTCCAGGTTGCCTGAGGCAAATCCTTGGCTTTGAGCTCAACGGCGCGGGTAAAAAATCCGACGATGCCGAAGTAATCGCGCGGGTGAAGCGAGCGAACCAAACTCTCCATCGCCAATGCGACTTTCTTGGCGGCGGCGAAACGACCTTCCCAGCTCATCGACCAGCTCATATCCAAGAGCAACACGGTCGCTGCACGCGTGTTATATTCCGATTCGTAAACCGCGAAATCGCTCGGATTGATTCGCACGGGCACGCCGCCGCCATGAAGCAGCGCGTTCTTGAGAGTCTGAATCATGTTGATGTGCATGGTATCGCCCTGCACATAGGGACGGCTGGTTTCAAGAACCAATTCATGGGTGCCGCGGTTGCGCGTCGCATGCCGCCCCATACCGTCGCGTCGAAGCTGGCGGTAAATATCACGTAGTGCAAGATGGCCTACCCGCCGGACGCCTTTTGGCGTCAATTCGAAACGATCGCCTTGTTCGAGGACATAACCGCCCTCTTCGAGGAGCGATTGCATGCGCATGACCCCTTCGAAATCTTGCTTCGGATCGCCGCCTAGCAGTCGTTCCAATAACTCCTTATCGACATCTTTGAGTTGCATGCTCGAAAGCTGTGATTCGAGCTTGCGAAGATCTTCCATGCGCTCCATCAGCTCTTGCGACTGCTGGAACGGCATCGGCGTCTGGCCGCGAAAAAGACTTCCTTCGCGTCGCAACCAATTTTCGAGCTTGCGGATTTGATCAAGCTGCATGACGAGCTGCTGAAATTCTTTTTCCGCTTGTGAGTTTTCGAAGCGGTAGGAGGTGAGCTTCTCGATGGCTTCACTGGTCTTGCCCGGGAGGTCGTTGAGGAACTGCTTCTTGTCCTGAACATCGTTCCCCGACTGATCCATTTCCTGAAGCGTCTCTTGTTCCTGCTCAACCACCGACTCGAGCTGCTTCTGCACTTCGTCGATCGCGGACTGTAGCCGATACTCGTCGTAGAGTTTGCGCATCTCGCGCGCCACTTGCGAGAGCAGATCCTCAAGACCTTTGTTCTGCTTCTCGCCCTGTTTCATGCCCTTCTGCATCAGTCGGCGCATGGCCTGTTGCAGATCTCCGGTGTCGTTCATGTAGTCGTTCAACTGATCGAAGACAGAGTCCGAATCCAGGGAGTCGCTCGAGCGAGCGTTCCAGCGGCTATAGCGAATATGAACCATGAAAAAACGAGGCCCGAGTAGCGGGTCGATTATTTGCCGTAAGTGACTCGACCGCCCTCCATCTCTTTGTTGAGCTTTTGATGCAGATGGAGTCCTTCAAGGACAAATTCCGTCGCCGAAGCCATCAAAGTGGGCGACTCTGAAATCCCGAGCGTTTTGATCGCCTCCTTCAGGCCGGGAATTTCCTTGATGCCTTCCAGATAATCTTGCGACGGCATCTGATCGGAAACTTCGACACCCCACCCGGAATTGAAGTATTCAACGACTTTCTGCAGCGAGTTCAGGCTGAAGTATTGATCGAAGACTTTGATGATCGATCGGTTTACCAATTTTTCGACGAGCTCGTCTTCTTTTTTGTCTTCGCCGACGTATTCCATCTCGATTTTGCCAGCGGTGGACGCCATCAGGGAGTGCAAATCGCTGACTCGCGGTACAATATCGTTTTCCTTGCAGCGCAAGGCCCGCTTCTCGGCATTGCTGATCAAACTTTCGTAATTGTTGATCGTGACCCGCACGCTGACCCCGGAGGACTGGTTGATCTCGTTGGACTTGCGCGCTTCGAACGTGAGGTGACCGAGAATCTCTTTCATGAAGCGCGGCACTTCTACCTTACGGCTGCGCCGGTTATTGGGCGCCGCTTCCTGCTCCATGATGTCGAGCTCGTCCTCAATTTTCTTTGGATAATGCGTGCGAATCTGCACGTCGAATCGGTCTTTGAGTGGGGTAATGATTCGTCCGCGGCTGGTGTAATCCTCGGGGTTGGCGCTCGCGACAATCACGACGTCCAGCGGAAGACGAATTTTGTAGCCTTTGATCTGAACGTCTTTTTCTTCCATAAGGTTGAACAAACCGACTTGGACCTTTTCGGTCAGATCGGGCAGCTCGTTGATCGCGAAAATTCCGCGGTTAGTACGCGGCACCAAACCATAATGGATGGTTTCTTCGTCGGCCAAATAGCGCCCTTCCGCCACCTTGATCGGGTCGATCTCGCCCACGAGATCGGCGATCGAGACGTCCGGCGTCGCGAGCTTTTCCCCATAACGATGGTCACGATCGATCCACTGAAGCGGCAGAGCGTCACCCAATTCCGCAGCCTTGTTGCGGCAGGCGCGGCAAATCGGACTGAATGGATTGTCGTTGATCTCGCAGCCGTGAACGATCGGGATGCGCTCGTCGAGCAGACTCAGCAAGCCGCGAATGACGCGCGACTTTCCCTGGCCCCGTTCACCCAGGAACACCATGTGGTGGCCCGCAAGAATAGCATTTTCTATCTCGGGAATGACGGTCTCATCGTAACCGATAATACCGGGAAGTATGCGCTGACCACTTTCTAAATGGCGCACTAGATTCTTGCGCATTTCCTCCCGCACCGGCAGAACCGGCACGCCGCTTTTTTTGAGTTCGCCTACTGTTTTTGCCTCGCTCACTGAGTGTGGCCCCCCATTCAAATTTTTCTCGTTGAATACGGCATCTATGGTTTTTCGACGATTCCGCCGTTCCAGTTAGAGTAGCATGTTGCAGGCTACGGATTAACCTCCCAAGCCCTGAAAGACTGGCTTCAGACGATCATAGCCGTCGAGCAAGTGCTGCGGCATAACGCGAGTCTCCGCGACCACGGGCATAAAATTGCTATCTCCCTCCCAGCGCGGCACAACGTGCCAATGCAAGTGGTCAGCGATCCCCGCGCCGGCGCATTTGCCTAGATTCATTCCGAGGTTCATTCCATCAGGATTTAGAGCCTCACGAATGATCTCGATGGATCGGCGGAGCAGCTCGTTGAGGTCGGTGAATTGTTCCGCGGATAATTGGGTTGGATCGTTTTCGTGACGTTTCGGCGCCAGCAACAGGTGCCCGTTGTTATACGGGTACTTGTTCAACATGACAGTGGAATGTTCCGTTTGCGCCAGGACCAATGCGGCTCGAAGATCGGCTTGCCGATAGAGCGTACAGAAAATACACGCTTCCGTTTTGACGCCCTGATCGATATACGTCATACGCCAGGGCGCCCAGATCTGCTTCACTCATCATCTCCGTCTTCGTTCGGATCATAAGGTTTGCCGTCTACTCGCAAGCGTAATTCTTTGCCGACTTTGAAGAAAGGCACTTTTTTGGCGGCGACGGAAACCAGGGCGCCGCTTTTTGGATTGCGTCCTTGCCGGGCGCGCCGGTGCTTGACGACAAAACTGCCAAAGCCGCGGATTTCGATACGGTCGCCTTGCGCCAATGCTTCAACCATCGAATCGAAGATCGCATTGATGATCACTTCCGAGTCTCGCCGCGACAAATGAGGAAATCTTTTGTTCACCTCATCGATTAAGTCCCTTTTCGTCATATCATCTCCCTCACAACGCCAATGAATTTTAAACTACTGGAGCAGCGCCGGTGACCATTCATAGCGCAGCCAGGCGCGATCGGTGCCGGGGAATCGGCGACCGAAAACACCCATGAAAATGCGTTCCCACCAGCGCTCTTGCTCCGGGTGCGAATAATATACGGCCGGTTCGGCTTCGAGCCCGGCGCGTTTGGCCGCCAACTCGACGGCATCTTCCAAAGTCCCAAACTGATCCACCAATCCCAGTTCTTTGGCTTGCGCTCCCGAAAACACTCTTCCGTCGGCGAGCTTTCGGACCTGTGCTTCATTCATTCCCCGACCCTTAGCCACCGCTGCGACAAATTGACTGTGCACATTATCGACCAGAGATTGCAGGATTTCGCGGCCCTCCGGCGATAGGGTCTGAAACGGCGAACCAAGATCCTTATTGGCGCCGCTTTTCACGTTAACACCTTTTACGCCGATCTTTTTCATCAGCTCTTCGACGTTGCTGAGTTGCATAATCACGCCGATGGAACCGGTCAGGGTTCCGGGATTGGCGACAATCTTGTCGCATGCGGCCGCAATATAATACCCCCCCGAGGTCGCCATGCCGCCCATCGACGCAATGATCGGCTTCTGTTTCTTAAACCGCTGAATTTCTTCGAAGATCTCCTGTGTGGGCGCAACTGCGCCGCCCGGCGAGTCGATGCGCACGACAATCGCCTTGACCCAAGGCATTTCTTTCAGGCGTTTCATCTCGGCAAGCACTTCATGCGAATCGTCGATGGCCCCGTCGATTTGTAGAACCCCGACACCATCGCCGGAGAACAGCGATAAGACCCGCGGATCCCCGCCGGTGAAATACGCAAAGAAGAAAACCGTGGTGAACAGCACCAGAACAACTACGAACAAAATTCCCAGGCCGCGTAAAATAAAATGATTTCTCATGTTCTCGATTGGAGGTCGATAAGATCTGCTGGCGAGTGTTTAACCGCGCCCTTTTCGTCCGCCCTGGGCATCGTCTTCCTTATCGAGACGCAGCTCGTCACCCAAAAGAGATTCGAAAGAAAATCGGGCGCCTTCCTTTTCTCGCTTCAAGTAACTCTCCATTTCCTGTCGCTCTTCGGTGCGGCGCAGCGCACGGATGCTGAGGCCGATTTTTCGATCGGTCGGATCAATGCTGACGACTTCGGCTTCGACCTCATCGCCAACCTTATATAAGCTCGACGGCTTATCCACGCGTTCGGTGCTGAGCTGTGAAACATGGATCAGCCCTTCGACGCCCTCTTCAATGCGCACGAAGACGCCAAACTCGGGTACGCTCGTCACCTGTCCCTTTATTTTGGACCCGACCGGATGACGGTCCGCTACCACTTTCCACGGATCCGGGGCGAGTTGCTTGATGCCGAGAGAGAAGCGCTCAGTTTCGACGTTCACGCCAAGCACTTTGGCTTCGACGATGTCGCCCTTCTTGTACAATTCCGATGGATGTTTAACCTTCTTGGTCCAGTGCAGATCAGAAATATGCACAAGCCCGTCGATACCTTCTTCGATGCCGACAAAAATTCCGAAGTCGGTGATGTTGCGCACGGGTCCTTTGACAATGCTACCGACGGGATATTTTTCTTTCGCGGCTTCCCATGGATTCGCCATAACCTGTTTGAGCCCGAGGGAAATTCTTCGGTGGCCGGCATCAACATTGAGCACCACCACTTCTACCTGCTGGCCGACCTGAAGAATTTTCGAGGGGTGAGTCACCTTGCGGGTCCACGACATCTCGGAAATGTGCACCAAGCCTTCTATGCCGCTCTCCAACTCTACGAAAGCGCCATAGTCCATGATGCTGATCACCTTTCCCTGCACGCGCGCACCCATCGGATATTTTTGCGCCACGGTATGCCACGGGTCCGGAGTGAGCTGTTTCATCCCTAGCGAGATACGCTCTTTTTCCGCGTCGAATTTAAGCACGACGACTTTGATTTTTTCTCCCACCTGAACGATTTCCGAGGGATGATTGATTCGCCCCCAGGACATATCGCTAATGTGGAGAATGCCGTCGATGCCACCCAGATCGACAAACGCTCCATAACCGGTGATGTTTTTGACCGTGCCTTCGAGAATGACTCCCTCTTCGAGAACCTTCAAAATCTCCTTCTTGAGCGTCTCTCGCTCTCTTTCAAGCAGCGCGCGCCGGGATACCACAACATTACCACGGCCTCGGTTGAACTTGAGAATCGCGAAACGGTCCGTGGTGCCGATGAACCGATCCAGGTTACGGTTGGGCCGAATATCGACGTGCGAGCCGGGAAGGAATGCCGGTACGCCGACATCGACTTTGAATCCGCCTTTGACCTTGCCAACGATCCGACCTTCGACGCCTCGTTCCTCATTGAAGGCGCGCTCGAGCTCTTCCCAAACTTTCAGATTTTCCGCCCGTTGACGTGAAAGGACGATGCCACCGCCCTCGCTCTCTGAGGAATCGAAATAGACGTCGACGTCATCGCCGACTTTGACTTGCACGTTCCCCTGGCGGTCCGTGAACTCCTGGATGGGAATTTGTCCTTCGGACTTATAGCCGACGTCGATCAGCACGTGCGTCGACGTAATGCCGACCACTCTGCCCTTAACGACTCCGCCGGGCTTGACGGTGCGCAGGCTCTCCTCGAACATCGCCTCGAATTCACTGGCGCCTCCCGTATTGGAGCCCTGCTTTTGTTCATCCTGTTCAGCCATTCAAACCAACTCCGATCTCTTTAAATTTCGTTTTGCTTCATTCGAATCTCCGCCAAAACACGGGCTGCGACCTCGTCCGCCGTGGAATTCGACGAATCGATCACCAGCGCGTCCTGCGCCTTTTGTAGCGGCGCAAGCGCCCGCTCGCTGTCGCGTTTATCGCGTTCTTCAATCTCCCGCAGCGTCACGTCGAGGTCAACCGGCTGACCGGCTGCTCTTAGCTCCGCGCATCGGCGCCGCGCCCGCTCCGCGGCCGAGGCGCTCAAAAATATCTTCACCTGCGCGTCCGGGAAAACCACCGTACCGATATCGCGCCCTTCCGCCACGACACTGCCGCGTTGTCCCAGGCGGCGCTGCAAATCGAGCATGCGGTCGCGCACGATCTTCAGAGCTGAAGCTTTGGACGCCATTTGGCTTACGGCAGGGGTGCGAATCTCGCTAGCGACGTTTTTCTCGTCGAGGAGAACTTTTAATTCCGCGCGGTCACACTGCAAATCAACCGCGGTTGTATTGACCAGCTCCGCCAGTTTTTGATCATCGGCCAAATCGACTCCCTGGCGCAAAATCTTGAGCGCCAGGGCGCGATACATTGCGCCAGTATCCAAGTAGATGAAGCCAAGTTGCTCGGCCAATTTTTTTGCCAACGTGCTCTTGCCGGCGCCTGACGGTCCGTCGATCGCAATGATCAAATCGGCATCCCTCGTCGCGCGACTATCCCCCGTCTCAACCCCTAATGCAAACAAATTTTCCTCAGTAAATCAAAAAAGCTAGGGAACGATATATCGACGCATGCGGCGTCGTCAATCGCGACACCAACCTCGCTGCACAAACCGGCGATGGCAAATGCCATTGCGATGCGATGGTCACCGTAGCTTCTGATCGCGGCGCCCTTCAAGCGCATGCCGCCCTGGATCGACATGCTGTCTTCACGTTCCTCGACTGCAACGCCCAGATTGCGCAGACCTTCACTCATGGCGATGATTCGATCGGATTCTTTATAACGCAGCTCCTTGATGTCCAAGAACGTTGTCACGCCATCGGCGCGGGCCGCTGCCACGGAAAGAATCGGATATTCATCGATAGTGCGGGCGACCATTTCCGGCCCCACAGTGACACCGCTCAGTGCGCCACCGCGGACCCGAATGTCGGCGACTCGTTCGCCCGCTTCGTAACGCTCGTTCAAGCACTCGAGGGTGGCGCCCATGCGCCTGAGGATTTCGACGACGCCATCGCGAGTCGGATTTAGCCCAACACTTCGGATCGTCAAATCCGATCCAGGAATGATCGCGCCAGCGGCGAGAAAAAAAGCCGCCGAGGAGATGTCGCCAGGCACGCGAATATCCTGAGCGCGAAGGCTTTGGCCGCCTTCGATCGTGATTAGCGCGCCGTCAATTCCCAAATTTCCGCCGAAACCGCGGAGCATGACTTCGGTATGATCGCGCGATTTTTGCGGCTCTTCCAGGACCGTGACGCCACGTGCCTGGAGCGCCGCCAAAACAATTGCCGACTTCACTTGCGCGCTCGCGACCGGCATTCGATAGCGCACGCCCGTGAGATTTCCCCCATGAATTTCGAGGGGCGCCAATCCATTGTCTGACTTGCTGCGAATGTTCGCACCCATCAACTTCAGAGGGTCGATGACCCGCTGCATCGGTCTTTGGCGCAGCGAGGCGTCGCCATCGAGCTCGCTGGAAAATAACCTCCCCGCCAAAACGCCCGAAAGGAGCCGCATCGTGGTTCCCGAATTGCCACAATCGATGCGCTCGGCCGGCGCGCGCAATCCGTCCCAGCCTTTGCCGTCAATGCAAAGGGCTTCGCCGTCGCGGAATATCTCCACGCCCATTTGTTTGAATGCACGCACGGTACGCGAGTTGTCGTCGCCACCGGAGAGATTGAACACTCGACTGCGCCCTTGCGCGACACTGCCAAAGATCACCGCCCGGTGCGCGATCGACTTGTCGCCCGGCACACTAATCTCCCCTGTGAGCGGTTTCTTGATCGGTTCAATTCTCTTCATGCCGAGCTCAGCCGGGGATACTTTGGCGAGTCTCGTAGGCACGCGCGAACTCTTTTTCCAGTAGCGTGCCTTTGCCGTCGTGAATCCAGCCATTGAGCCGGGTCAAATATCGGATGTAATCCGCGAGCGAGCGCCCGAGTGCTCGGCGATTCATCAGGCAGATATCGCGCCACAACTCCGGGCGACTCGATGCGATCCGGGTGAAATCTTTAAAGCCGCCGGCACAGTATTTTTTCAAATCCACACCTGGCAAGGGAGCGCGCTCGAGGGCGTTCACGAGAGCGTAGACCAGTACGTGGGGCAAATGGCTAATGACCCCGAGCAGACGATCATGAATTTCGGGCGACATGATCTCCACATCGGCACCGACCTTGCGCCACAATGCGGCGATTTTTTTGAGCGCCTTGCGATTGGTTTTTCTGGTGGGCGTTAGCACGCAACGATGGCCAACGAACAGATTTGGGCGCGCCGCCTGCGCGCCCCACTGTTCGCTGCCGGCGATCGGATGACCCGCGACGAATGGAATCTGCCGTGGCAGTAGGCGTTGCATGCCGCGCACGATCTCGCCTTTGACGCTGCCCACATCGCTGATGATGCAACCCGCTTGGAGTCGAGGCAGAAAAGCTTTGGTTAGCGGAACGATGGTTTCCACCGGAGTTCCCATCATCAGGAAATCGACACCGGCGGGAAATTCATTATCGCGGAGAAAATAACTATCGATCAGCCCCAGCTTTTTTGCTGTGCGCAGGTTGGCTTCGCTGCGACCGAACCCGATAATCTGGTTCACGAGCTTGCGCCGCCGCATGTCCAAGGCCAGCGAGCCGCAGATCAAGCCGACTCCGGCCATGACCATTTTTTTAAAAATTATTGCCATGAATTAGCTCGGCGCACGCGCGGTGATCGCTTAGGAAGCTTGGATGATCCGCTCGAGAGCGCCGATCAGCTTTTGATTTTCCGCCATAGTTCCTACCGTCATGCGCACATGCTCCGGAAATTTGTACCCTACCATGGGCCGCACAATCACTCCTTGCTGAAGTAACCTCTGGAAAACCTCCGGCCCGTTTCCGACGCGAACGAGAATAAAATTTGCTTGACTCGGCACGTACGAAAGACCGAGCCTGGTAAATTCCGCCTCCAGGTATTTCACTCCTTGCCGATTGATGCCAAGGCTCCGCTGCACGTGCTCGGTGTCGTCCAACGCGGCCAGCGCAGCCCACTGCGCCGGCGCATTGACGTTAAATGGTTGGCGCACACGCTGCATCAAGGCAATGACATCCTTCGCACCAATCCCATAACCGATGCGTAAACCGGCGAGGCCGTACAGCTTCGAAAAGGTCCGCAAGGTCAAAATCGCCGGATGGCGCGCGTGGTAGTCGAGGCTGTTTGGATAATCCACTGCTTCGACGTATTCGAAATAGGCCTCGTCAACAATGACCAAAACATCGGGAGAAATCCGTTCGAGAAACGCCTCCCAGTCGCGCCGATGGTAAATGGTGCCGGTTGGATTGTTGGGATTGGCGAGAAACACCAGACGGGTCTGGGGCGTAATCGCGTCCGCAATAGCGGCCAGATTATGGGTGAAATTTTTGAGCGGCACGGTCTTGCGCCTGCCACCGACCGCTTGAACGATCAACTCATAGACGAGAAATGCTTGCTCGGCCATGACCGCCTCGTCACCGGGGCGCATGAACGTCCTGGCCGCGAGCTCGATGATCTCGTTGGACCCGTTGCCGAAAATCAAGCGATCGGGCTCGACACCGAGCTTCCGTGCCAATGCGCGTTTTAAGTAGAAGCAATCGCCATCCGGATAGAGATGGAGCTCCGGCAGCCGCTCGCGCAGAACGGCGAGCGCTCGAGGCGAGGGACCCAAAGGGTTTTCGTTGGAGGCCAGCTTGACTGAGCCGGAAATTCCAAATTCACGCTCGACTTCCTCGATCGGCTTTCCCGGCTCGTAAGGAATCAACGAGCGAATATATTCCGGAACGTGTTCGACAATTTTCATCTGCCGCTCGGATAAGAGCCCAAAATTTTCAGAAACAAGCAATTTTTTTCCAAGCCGGCGATCGCCTTCTTAACCGTGTTCTGGTCGCGATGGCCGCGCAGATCGAGAAAAAACAAGTATTCCCAAGGCTTGTTTTTTATCGGTCGCGATTCGATCTTCGTCAGGTTGATCCGGCTGCGGGCGAAGGGCTGGAGCATTCGATGCAGCACGCCCGGTTTGTCCTGAACGGAAAACACCAGAGATGTCTTGTCATCGCCGCTCGGCTTGGTCTGCAGCTTCCCGATGACCACAAACCGAGTGATATTATTGCTTTGATCTTCGATGTTCGCCGACACGGTCTGCAGATCGTAAACTTCCCTGGCCATCACGCTCGAAATTGCTGCCAAGGAGCCGTCCGCGGCGGCTTTCATTGCCGCATGAGCGGTGCTTGCGACTTCATCGATTCGGACCGACGGAAAGTGGCGCGCGAGCCAGCGTCGGCACTGCGCCAATGCTTGTGGATGGGAAATAATCGCTTTGACATCAGCCGCTCTGCCGGATCGCGACAATAAGTTATGGTGTATCTCCAAAAAGATTTCCGCGCAGATCTGTAGATCCGTATCGACGAGCAAATCGAAAGTGTGAGTGACCGCTCCTTCAGTGGAATTTTCAATCGGCACAACGCCGAAATCGGCTCTCCCCTGGCTGACTTCCTGAAAGACTTCCGGGATGCTCGCGGTCGACCGCAAGCTGGCTGAGGAGCCGAATTTCTCGCGCGCGGCGAGATGCGTGTAAGTCGCCTCGGCCCCAAAGAACGAAACGTTCAATGGTCCTTCCAGACCTCGGCAACCTGAAATGATTTCCCGGAAGACTGCGCCGATAACTTGCGCCGAGAGCGGCCCGTGGTTCAGTTCACAAACGCGCTCGAGAACTTCCCTTTCGCGCTGGGGAGCGTAGACTTCTTGATGGTTAACGCTTTTGGAACGGCCAATCTCTTGCGCCAAAGACGCCCGGTCATTTAGAAGGCTTACGATTTTTTCATCAATTTGATCGATTTTATTTCTTAAAACATCGACCGGCTCATTACGGCTCAATGACAACCTCACCCGGCGCAGCCAAGCAAGGCTCAACGCCCTGGCGCCGTCGACGTAAGCTATCTTAATAATTAAACAATTGCAAATAATCACACGTCCACCGCTTGACTGAAACCCGGTCCTGCCGCTATTCAATTAAAGCGATGCATGAGATTGTAGTGCGGACTCAGGAATCAGCAAAAAACCTCGAAAATTTTTTGAAAAAGCAGTTCCCCGTCGGGTATGTCCGAAAGCTACTTCGGAAAAACGGCGTGCGCATCAATGGTCAACGAGCCAAGGGCGAGGATTTAGTCCGTCCTGGAGACCGTATTCAGCTTTATATCGAATTCGAGAAAAAAGCCTCAGCGGCTCATACCCGGAGCACGAGGCCCGTCGATATCGTCTACGAGGATGATTCGTTGTTGGTCATCAACAAGCCTGCCGGGATGGCTGTTCACGAAGGAAAGACCGTGCGCAAGAAAGACACGGTTCTGGGCATATTGGAAGCCAATTATCGCGGTACAGGTGTCAGACCGCAACTCGTGCACCGCCTCGACAAAGATACATCCGGGTTATTGCTGGTTGCGAAGAATCCCGTGACCGTCAAGGAATTGGCGACCCGCTTCGAACAAGGCGAGGTCGAAAAGGAATATTTCTGCCTGGTTAAAGGCCGGCTACTTTTGCACGAGGGAAAAATCGATTTTCCACTGCCGGGCAGACAAGGAACTCCAGTGCATGCGCTGACCCATTACCGGGTCTGCAGGCGGTTTTCGAATGCGACCTTGGTGTGCGTAAAAATAGATACCGGTCGGCTGCACCAAATCCGTCTCCATTTCGCCAAACTCGGTTATCCGATAGTCATGGACGAGCAGCACGGCGATTTTGCTTTCAACCGGCGGTTTCGCAAACAGTTCGGCTTGAAGCGGCAATTTCTCCACGCCGAGAAACTGGCACTCCGGCATGCTGGAAAACTGCAGGAATGGACTGCTCCGATACCGAAGGATTTAACTGAAGCCTTGAAGAAATTACCAAGCGACGAACTTTGAGCGCAGAGCAAAACGGCCATCAGCTATAATTTTCTGACCAGCATAATTCCGTCTCGGAACGGCAAAAGCACATTTTCCACACGGGGATCATTCCGGATCCGCTGATTCAGAGCATCGACAACTTTGGTCGCCGAGTCTCGCGGATCGACCACACGGCCGCTGCGGAGCACGTTGTCCAGAATAATCAGCCCACGCGGACGAACCAATTCGAAGCAGGCGTCGTAATAAGCGCTATAATTTTCTTTATCGGCATCGATAAAACAAATATCGAATGGACCCCAAATACGTTTGAGTGACTCGAGCGCCGGGCCTAATTTGATTTCAATTTTTTGAGAGTGGGGACTCTCCGCGAAGTAGCGCTTGGCGATTTCAGCACTTTCCGAACTCACCTCGCAGGTGACAACGCGGCCGTCTTTGGGTAGTGCTTCTGCCCAAGCTAAGGTGCTGTAGCCAGTGAACATGCCGATTTCAAGAATCCGCCGCGCACCCGTCAGTTGAGCCAACATTTTAAGAAACTGCCCTTCGACTGGACCGACCATCATGCCTGGACTATGGGTTTTCGCATATGTCTCTACCCAAAGTTTGTCATGCAATTCCGATAGGGGCTTGCTACAGCGTTCGGCGTAATCCTCAATACCTATGGGCCTAATATCAAGCATTAGTTTTTCCTAATGTAATGCCTAAAGTTTGCGCATCCACGGCGTCTTACGGACCGGTCAGGCGCATGCCGCCGTCCACCGGCAGAATCGCTGCGGTCACCATGGAAGCTTCATCCGAGGCAAGGTACAAAGCCGCATAAGCGACGTCCTCAGGCTCGCCAATGCGACCGATCGGCACGCGAGTTTTATAGCGCGCCAGCTTCTCGGGGGTTGAGGTGTCGACCATGGGCGTGCGCGTTGGACCGGGGCAGATGCAATTCACGCGAATATGATCCTTGGCGTGATCCATCGCCATCGCTTCGGTCAAGCGAACCATGCCGCCTTTGGATGCGCAATATGCTGCCCGGCCTGATTGTCCGAGCATTCCCGAACGCGCCGCAATGTGAAGAATCACGCCGCCGCCGCGCCGTTTCATCTCGGGAATCGCGAGGCGCGACACGATAAAGGCGCCTTTAAGATTCACGTCCAGTGTTCGGTCCCACTCCTCTTCAGTAATTTCAGTGATGCTGCCGTTGGTGCGCACGCCGCCGCTATTCACGATGATATCAATGCCGCCCAATCGCTTCACTGTTGCGCCGATGATTTTTTTCATTTGCTTCGAATCCGAAACGTCGCCCGGCCAATAGAGCGCTTTTCCGCCGACCTTTTCGACCAGCGCAACGGTCTGACGGCCCTTCGATTCGGTCGGCGATGTGCCCGCCACCGCTGCGCCTTCGCGCGCAAACATGACCGCGATGGCTTGCCCTAATCCGGATCCGAATCCGGTAATAAACGCTACTTTGCCCTTGAGTTTCATGCTCATTCCCGCTTCAAGGCCGATGTAGGAAACCTGTAAGTTGACTCGATTCTGACTGATTGTTACCTTTAGAAAACAATCGGAGAAGGATTTCAAGTACATGGCGGAAGTTAATGATCAACGAGTGCCCGTCACGGTTCTGACCGGTTTTCTGGGGGCCGGAAAGACGACACTCTTGAACCGTATTCTAACGGCAGATCACGGTCGCCGCGTGGCGGTTATCGTCAACGAGTTCGGCGAGGTTGGCATCGATCATCATTTGCTTATTTCGTCCGATCAGGAAGTGGTCGAGATGAGCAACGGCTGCATTTGCTGCACGGTGCGGGGTGACTTGCTGCGAAGTTTATTCGGCCTGCTCGAGCATCGCGAGAAATTCGACACGCTGATGATTGAAACCACGGGGCTCGCGGATCCCGCGCCGGTCGTGCAGAGCTTTTTCATCGACGAGCGCATCAAGAGCCAGTATCAGCTGAACGGCGTGGTCACGGTCGTCGATGCCAAGCACATTTTCCAACAACTGAACAACTCGCCGGAGGCGAAAGAACAAATCGCCTTCGCCGATATGGTGTTGCTTAACAAAATTGATCTGATCAATCCCGAGGACCTGCCGGA
>DATBEY010000011.1:0-6870 GCA_036558765.1 Binatia bacterium
TCTTGGAATCGTGTGACAACGTCATAGGTGGGATTCAGCACGTTGGGGTCGCGATTCTGTGCAAATTCGGCGGTGACCTTCAATACGAACTCGCGGTTTTCTTTGTAATAGCGCAGCCCTTCGACGAAAGTCTTCATCACACGCATGACCGTGTCGCGATGGGTCTTGATATAAGCTTTGGTGCTCGCAAAGCAGCTACCCGGGTTGTAAAGGCCGAGCTTGCTCATATCGATCAGCTCGTGCAGCCCGAGCTTTTCTGCCGCGATATCCTGGGGCGGAATAAACACCGAGGCTTGAATGACTCCTTTGCTCAAGGCTGCGAGCCGCGTCGGTGCCCCGCCCACGGCGACCAAAGCGAAATCGCGATCGGGTAGCAAACCGCGCTCCTTTAAAATAAAGCGTATCACGCTGTCTTCCTGTGACCCGAAGGTAGTCACGCCGATCTTCTTGCCTTTGAGATCGGCGACGGTTTTTATGTCCGGCGTCGAGAAGACCCGCCAATAAAGCGTGTTGATGCCGCAGGCGAGGTAAACCGTGTCTGCGCCCCCAACTGCCGATGCGACGATCGCCGCGCCGCCGATAAAGCTCAGCGGCACCTGGCCCGAGACCATCGCAGTGGTCAAAATCGGACTGCCCTGGATGTAAACGAGATCGACGTCGAGGCCGTTCTTTTTGAACAACCCCGCCTTGCGCATGACTTCGATAATCCCGAGCGATGCAACCGGGGCTGGATAGCCGATGATAAGTCTTTCGAGCTTCTGTGCGTCCGCCGACGCGGCAGAATGCAAGAAACAAAACAGAATCCCGATCAGTACCCCGCGCTTGAACACTTGTGATCCTTTCCTAATCGCTTTGCTACGAAACCGACAAGCCAATGGCCGGTTAATACCCGGTTTGCCACGCTTCGACCGATCTCGGAAAAATTCCTTCCTTCGTCGAAATGACAAAGCATTAATTCGGCTGCATAACAAAGAGTCATAGTTGTACGTATTCTGATCATTTTTTGTAGAGCTGGTCGATGAAGCCGGATCGGCGGATTTCTTCAACGACGCTCGCATCCCAAAATTCCTTGTCACTAAACTTCGCGGCGCGCGGGTCGTCGAGGGCCGCCATTTCGAAGTGAAATCGGATCGATTCCGGGCTGGCGCGCAGGTCCTTCTCTAGACGACGCGTCGTCTCATCATATAAATAACCCATGGCGGCCAGGTCGGAGTTTTGAAAGTATTTCTGGAGCACCTGCAGGCTGTCGGCTTTGTGCGTGTTCATGTAGTGGATGCCCTCGATATAGCCCTTGAGAAAGTTAATCACTAGCGGGCGATTTTGCTTGAGCAGCGCTGCCGTCGTGTTGATGCCGCCGCCGGGCGTCGGCACGTCAAACTTGGCAAGAACTTTCAATCCTTCGTTTCGGGCGATCAGATCCAGTGGCGGAAACAGCATGGTGCCGTGGACCACGCCGGCTTTGACCGCAGAAAGACGACCGCCTTCGCCGCCTCCGATGGAGAGGAATTTGACATCGTCATTAGGATTGAGCCCGTTGTCACGGAGGAGCTTCGCGAGCCGCACATAGCTCGCGTCGCGCCCGCGCGAAATGCCTAGGATTTTTCCCTTAAGTTCGCGCACCGACTGAATGCCAGACTGGGTGATTAGCGAGGAGCCGAGCGTATTCATGGTCACTCCGAGCCTGACGAGCGGAATTCCCTGCAGCTGCGCCGTGGTGACGCCCGTATCCGACCCGAACAGGAACTGCACGCTGCCGCTCACCAGCGCCGGCACGGCGCGTGCGCCGCCGCTAACGAGAATGGTTTCGACGTCATAGCCGTATTTTGCCCAGATCTTTTTCTCGGCGGTGACCCAGGACGGGGTGGAGCCCGGCGCGACGGCGGGATAGGCAGCGCGGAGTTTTTCGAGTTTCTCCGCCGCGTGAATTGGAAGCTCGACCGATGCGACGAGGACGGAGCCAAAAACCAAGAGCAGAAACTTTACGAAGTTTCGTTTTCCCGTGTGATACCCTGTCGAAGGTTGTTTTTGCATATCCCGGTGACCAGATGCTTCGCTGTGCTCAGCTTTACAGCTGTGCAGTATATGTTCTCGATCGAGCGCGGCCGTCATTGCGAAAGGCGTGCTGGTAAAGGTCCGCAAATCCTTGACGGCTTCATCTAAAACCATCTTCCGGTCAGAAACTGCTCGATGTTGCGCTGAACCATTCGGATCTTCCCCAAACTTGCGTAGGCGCCGCTGACCATGTGTTGAGCAACCAGATCGCTGCTCTCGCGGCCGGCTTTGATCTCCTGAAGATGGCCGTAAAAATCTTCCAGATAGTCGTACATTTTCTTGAAGTAGGCGCGACCGGTTTGCTCTCCGGCAACGGCGGGTCCGTGGCCGGGGATGAGTTGCTCATAGTGACTGTCGAATAGCGGTTTGAGAGAACTCAGCCAGTTGGGAATATTGCCGAAGAACGTCACCGGATGGACTTCAGTGTAAAGCAGATCGCCGGCGATGAAGACTTCCTCCTCTTCGAAATAGATCGTGGTGTCGCCCTTGCTGTGGCTATGACCATTTTCGGCGCGGTATTCGAGGTGCAAAGTCACTCCGGAAAGTGTCACCTCGGTCCTGTCGGTGAACTGGACATCAGGCAATGTCAGACAAAGCCCAGGAAAACGCTCGTATAGCTCGGGGACCGGCTTCATCATGCGCTCGAAGTCGGGTCCGCCTTGCTCGCACATGGCGCGGACGCAGCCGGAACTGGCAACGATCGGGATCCCGCGCCGGGCAAAATAAAAATTCGCCGACGTGTGATCGAAATGTTCGTGCGTATCAATCAGATATTCAACTCTGGAACAGCCCGCGAGTTGTAAAGCCTCTTCGATCTCGTCGATGCGCCGGATATCGGCATCAATCAGGATGGCGCGCCCCGCGCGGTTCTTGATCACGGTAAAGTTGGTCGCGCCGTGAGGCCCGATCAGCGCAAAAACGGAGCCACTGACCTGCTTCAGCTCGGATTCCATACGAGATCGCCTTACCCGAGTCGATCTCAGGTTGCAAGCTGATCACTGGTTGACGGCAGATGACCGCGATGTTATTCGCCTATAAACTTTGCAAAAAATCGAGGGATAGAATTCATGATCAGAGAAGGCAAATTTACGATCCTCGAAACGCGCGACACCGTGGCGAAGATTACGATCAATCGGGCGGAGAAGCGAAATGCTCTGAGCCGAGACGTCATACGGGAACTGCTCGCGGTTTTCGAAGAGCTGCGCAACGATGATACGATTGCGGTGGTTTTAACCACGGGGGCAGGCGACGTGGCGTATTGCGCCGGGCGCGATCTATCGGAATTTCCGACCGAAGGGGGCAAGAACCGCGGCAAGGACCGCCGCGCTGAACCGCGCGCCTATCATGTCGCTGAAGTGATCCGAACCTTTCCCAAAGTAACCGTCGCGGTCGTGAATGGTTTCTGTCTCGGCGCCGGCATCACTTTGCTGCTGCCGCATGATCTGGCGATCGCGTCGGATCGAGCGCAGTTCGGTTTGCCGGAGATCATGCGCGGCTTTTTGCCTTATCCGATCATCGCGACCATGTTCAAGACTTTGATTCCGACCAAATTTGCGTTCGAGATGATCCTTACCGGTAAAAATTGGGATGCGCAACGCTCGATGGCGGCGGGATTGATCAACCGAGTGGTGCCTCATGAGCAGTTGCAAGATGAAGCTTGGAACTGGGCGCATGAAATCGGCGCGTTCGACAAAGTCACATTGAAATATTGCAAAATGGCAGCTCATGCATCAATGGAAGCGGCAAGCGTGCCGCTGGCGGCGGAGATCGCGTGGCTCATGCAGGAAGAGCACGCGTTGGTGAATCCGCGGGCGTACGCCGGGACAAAGCCGTTTCAGAAATAGGGGAAGAGCGCACCGACAACAGGCGAGGAATATATGAGCACACTGCGAATTAAGAGTTCAGCGTTCGCTGCAGCAGCCTTGTCAATAATGATAGCCGGAGCGTTGGTCACAGAGGCGTCGGCGAGAACCATGGTGCGGGTCGCTTACAGCTCGATTTCTGGCGCCGGCGTCGTGACGTGGCTCGCGGTTGATAAAGGTTTGTTCGCGAAAAACGATCTCGACGTCGAGTTGATTTATGTTGCCGGCTCTCAGGCGATGCAGTCGTTGCTCAGCGGCACGACGCCGATCGGTATTCAAGGGATCGAGCCCGTTTTTCGGGTCAATGCCCACGGCAGCGATACGGTCATGCTCCTGAGCATCGTGACCAAGCCGCCGTTTTCGATCATGGTGCGTCCGGAAATCAAAGAGTACCGCGAGCTCAAGGGCAAGGCGATGGGGATCACACGCTATGGTTCGTCGACCGATATGCTCCTGCGTCTGTCCTTGGAAAAATGGGGATTCAAACCTGAGACCGACGTGTCGATTTTGCAAATGGGCGGCGTGCCGCCGATACTCGCCGGCATGGAGTCGCGCAAAATCGTCGGGGGGCCGCTATCGTTGCCGACTTTGGCGCGAGCGAGGAAAGAAGGTTATCGCGAACTGGCCGATGTGGCGGATCTGGTTCCGGAATATCAGGTGGCGGGGGTCGTGACTCGGCGCGCGTTCATCAAGCAAAACCCCGACGTGGTGCGAGGCTTCGTGAAGGCGATGGCGGAGGCGATGGTGTTATTCGGCAAAGATCCGGAAGCCGTAAGACAGGTGATGAAAACGCGCTTTAAGATCGACGATCAGCAGCTGATCGAGGAAACTCAGAAAGACTATCAGCGCTATATGCCCAAAATTCCCTACCCCAGTCGAGCGGGCATCGCGGTGATCAAATCATTTCTCGATAAGAACGAGCCCGCCGTGCGGCCGCTGTCGATCGACGATCAGATCGACAATCAGTTCGTGCGCGAAATGGAGCAAAGCGGTTTCATCAATAATCTCTATCGTGCAAAGTGAGTGAAGGGCGTTTTGATGCGAGTCTTTTTCGCCATTCTTATTTTTATTCTATCGCTGGCGGCGTTTGGGAATGCTCAGGAGCGCCGCAGGATTCGCATTTCAAACGCCACTCTGAGTTACTCGGCGTTGCCGTTGGTTGCGGCGCGCGAATGGAAGTTGTTTCACGAGCAAGGGTTGGATGTGGAAATTATCTTGATGCGCTCGGCCGCCGCTGCCGCCGCACTGGTTTCCGGCGACCTCGACTATCAGTCGGGGATCGGCCCGGCGAGCATCAGCGCCACTTTGAGCGGCGTCGATTCACGCGCGCTCTGGTCCTCCACCAGCCACATTACGTACTGGCTGATGGCCAAACCGCAATACAAATCGGTCCTGGAATTGAAGAACAAAAAAATCGGTGTTTCCGGATTGGGCGGCACCAGCCATGTGGCCATGACGGTAGCTTTGGAGAAAAGCGGCCTCGCCGCAAAGGAGTACGTTGCGGTTTCCGTGCCCGGCGGCAATCTGGTTCAATCGCTGGACTCCGGTTTCGTCGATGCGGCGACCCTCAATCCGCCGACGATGTTCTTTGCTCAACGGCGCGGGTTCGTGCGGCTGCTCGATATCGGGTCGCTGGTCGAAATGGCTTCGGGCGGACTCACTGCCATGAATCGCACGATCAAGTCCCGGCCCGATGAAGTGAGACGGATCATTCGGGCGCTGCAACTGGGTAAACGCGCCATGCTGCAATCGCGAGAAAAGACCCTCGATCTGATCACCCGAGTCCTAAAAATGGACAAGCAAACCGCTGCGGATACTTATAGTGTCGTGCAAACGAGCTTCAATGACACCGGGATTCCGACGCAGGAAGGCATCGGCAACATCATTCGTGCGATCAAGGCCGAGGGGCGCTTTGTCGATCGCAAAATCACATTCGAAGAGGTCGCCGAGACTCGATTCGCCAACAAAGTCGCGAGGGAGTTGGGGTACAAGGTGCCATGATGGCGAGGGGAGTGGAGTCATGGAGTGATGGGTTTCGGATCAATGCAGCATTCCAGCGAAACAGACCCTTCGATTTGCTCAGGGTGACTGATTGTCTCCCGAGGCAATCAGTCAGTTCCCCATGGGTGCAAAGAGTTCGCTCAAAGGCGGGCGATTGGCAATGTATCCTTGCTCGTGAGCGTACTGCACAAACTTCTCCAACACCACTCGATTCTCTGGCGTAAGGCCGTGACCCCATGGATTCTCGCCAAAGATTTCTTCCTCTTCCTCTAGAATCAGTACGGCGCTCGGAAACGCGGAGCGCTTTGCGTACCCGTAAGACTTGCGGCAAACCGCTTCGGCTTCAGTAAACGCCTCCAATAGACTCGAAGCCAGCCACGGATGTTCTCCAAAGAGTGACTCGCGCATGACCAATGCGTGAGTGATCGGAAAAATTCTGGTTTTGCGGTAATATTCATTCACTGTTTTTCTGATCTCTTTGAAAACACGCCGAATGCGCCGATCTTTGGCGCGAAACGATGGCACGATATTGGGCGGAATCAGCGCGTCAATTTCACCGCGCAGCAACAACGCTTCGGTGGGCTCATTCACAACGGTGATTGCGATGTTCGCGGGCGGTTGATAACCGGCTCTCTCGGGTTCGGAAGTGTACCATTGGCAATCTTCCGGACGGACGCCATAATGCTCCTGCAGAATTCCCCTGGCCCACAGCCCGACCGTTAATCGGTATTCGTCCATGCCGATTTTTTTCCCTTTGAGATCTCCAGGCTGCTCAATGCCCGACGAAGCCGAACAGAATATGTAGGGATGAATCTGCATGCGCAGCGGAAAAATCGGCAGGGCAATGACGGGCTCCTTACGGCAGCGCGCCATCATATACCAGGACATGGACATCTCGGCGATGTCGAACTCTTCATACACCGGGCGCATACAGGCTTCACCGGTTTCAGCTCGG
>DATBEY010000012.1:0-17469 GCA_036558765.1 Binatia bacterium
TAATCCGGATTGGCGCGAAAGCCATCAAAAAAATGCTCGGCGTCGAAAATCACTTCTTCGACCCGCTTTTTCATGAAAGCAATCGAATCGGCGATAACTTCCAGATTGGCCTTTTGACTGATCCGTAAATCATCGCGGACATGGAGGTCCCAGGTTTTTCCCACCAAGGTCACCACCGGTGTTTCGGCGCTCAGAAGCGCCTTGAGATTGGTATCCTGTGACGGCTTGATACCGAACTTCGCCGTCGTGCCGAAGGCTGCGATCTTGGCGCTTCTCAATTTGAGTTTTTCAACTTGTTTGAAGAAATCCGCGTCCCGGTCATTGGAGCCTGGATATCCGCCTTCAATATAGTCGATGCCAAGCTCGTCCAGTTTCTCTGCGATGCGGAGCTTGTCCTCCAGAGTGAACGAAATATCTTCCGCCTGACAACCATCCCTGAGCGTGGTGTCGTAAAGTAAAACGTCTTTCATACAGCTTCCTGTTTCCCGATAAATGCGTCATGCAGCACTCGCACTGCGAGCTCTGAGTATTTCGCATCGATCACCACTGAGATCTTGATTTCCGAAGTCGAAATCATCTCGATGTTGATGCCCTCGGCGGCCAACACCTGGAACATTTTGGCCGCGACACCGGCATGGGTGCGCATGCCAACCCCGACCACTGACACTTTGGCAATGTCGGTATCGACTTTGATGCCCTTAGCATGCACCTCCGGCAAAGTTTTCTCCATGATTCTGAGCGCCTTCTTGTGATCCGCTTTGGGAACGGTGAACGTCAGATCCGTGGTGCCGTCCTCACTCGCATTTTGTATAATCATATCGACCACGATGTGCGCGTCGGCGATCGGACCGAAAATCCGCGCCGCCAGTCCGGGCTGGTCCGGCACGCGGACCAGGGTGATTTTGGCTTCGTTTTTATCGCAGGCGACGCCGGATACGAGCACGTCGGTCATACTCTCCTCCTCACTCACTAGCCAGGTTCCTTCAGCGTCTGAAAATGTCGAGCGCACATGCACCGGTACGGCGAACTTCTTCGCGAACTCGACCGAACGTATTTCCAAAACCTTGGCGCCGGTACTGGCCAACTCGATCATTTCATCGTAGGAAATCCGCGCCAGCTTCCTTGCTGACGGGCAAATGCCGGGGTCCGTGGTAAACACGCCTTCGACATCGGTAAAGATTTCGCAAGCCTGGGCATCGAGAAAAGCCGCGAGTGCTACGGCACTGGTGTCGGAGCCGCCGCGTCCCAGAGTCGTGATATTATCGTCTTCGTCCACACCTTGAAATCCCGCCACCACAACGACCTCTCCCGCACTGATGGCGTGCAGGATTTTCCTCGAGTCGATGCTGAGAATGCGCGCTTTGCCGTAAGCCCTATCGGTTTCAATTCGCACCTGGTGGCCCAGATAGGAACGCGCGGGATAGCCGAGCTCTTTTAGCGCGACCGTCAGCAGGGCCACCGAAACTTGTTCTCCTGACGCCAGCAGGACGTCCTTTTCACGTTCGTCGGGAATCTCGGATATCTCGTGGGCGAGCGCGAGCAAGCGATTGGTTTCCCCGGCCATCGCCGAAACCACCACGACCAAATCATTGCCTGTTCGCTTCGACCGGGCAATCTTGGCAGCCACCTGTTTGATCCGCTCTATCGAAGCGACAGATGTGCCGCCATATTTCTGCACCAACAAAGACATCTCCTAGTTGCGCCTCTCCAACCCTCGTTTTGATTTTCTGCTTTTTACTCTCTCGGCTTTTAATTGCTCCAATATTGCCTCATAGCGCTCGCCATGAGCCGTGAACGCCACCTGACGCTTCGATTCGGATCTGTGAGCCAGACTGACTTCGAGATATTCGTCAAGCTCATCAGCCGGCAAGCGCTCGATCCATTCGATGAGGCTTACGCCATCAGAGTAGAGATAATCGCGCAGGTTCAGCGCCGCAATCTCTTCTGCTGTAGCGATGCGGTACAGATCAATATGGTAAACCGGCAATCGTCCTTGATATTCATTGATCAGCGTGAATGTTGGGCTGCGGACCCACGCCTTGTGGCTCACTTCGATCCCTTCGCAGAAACCGCGCACAAACGTGGTTTTTCCGGTTCCCAACTCTCCGCGTAAGCCAACGATTTCTCCGCCTTTGACCAGCTTGGCCAGACTTCGGCCCAAAGTCATGGTCATCCGGGCCGAGGCAGAAAGCACCACCCAGGCAGTCATGAACGAAGAAACCTCCGAATATGATTACTAAATTTGGATGGGAATATCGAGCTGTAGGGGCGCAGCATGCTGCGCCTCTAGCTTAAGCGGACGCTATAGCCTGGAGCCCGGCCGGTAAACCTTCGATGATGTCCGAGGCGATTAAACCGATGCCACCCTTGCTCGCCGCCACGCGATCACCGACAAAGCCATGCAGATAAACGCCTAACTTCATAGCGTCTTCCGGTGCAAGACCCTGCGCAAGCAATGCGGTCAAAATACCGGAGAGAGCATCACCCATGCCCCCGCTCGCCATCCCGGGATTCCCGGTGGGATTGATGAAGACCTTCCCGCTCGCCGCCGAGATGACGGTGCGCGCTCCTTTGAGAACCACATGGCAACGATGCTCCAATGCGAAACTCCGGGCAATTCCGACGCGATCTCGATTGACCTCCGCCGTCGATTTTCCTGTCAGACGTGCCATTTCGCCCGGATGTGGCGTGAGCACCGGAGCAGTTTTCGCCTGTTTCAAGCGATCGATCTCCAGCGCCAAGTTGTTCAAACCATCCGCATCGATCACCCACGGTATGGCCAGATTTCTGAGCAGCCAACGCAGATTATTCTGCGTTGTTGGCGTTACACCGATACCGGGCCCAAATAGCAACACGTCTTTGCGCTCGAGCAAACGGCGCCACTCGCCATCGCTAAGCGGCTCGATTTCCTCAGCGGCGTTGTCCCCAAGCGGCTCGGTCATGACTTCGATCAACGAGCTCGCAAAAATGTTGTTCAGCGAGCGCGGCGCAGCCAATGTCGTTAATCCCGCGCCGCTTCGCATCGCCGCCCGGCACGCGAGGATCGCCGCTCCGGTTTTACCGCGCGATCCCGCAATCACGAGTACATGGCCATAAGTTCCTTTGTGTGTGTCAGGGGCGCGGCGCGGCACCAAGCGGCGTACCGTTTCAACGTCGAGCAGCTCGGTATCGGGATTAACTTCTGCAATCGCTTCAGCAGCGATTCCAATATCCGCGGTGATCAATTCACCGACGGAGCCGATCCCCGGGTAAATCACTTCCCCGCGCTTCGCAAACCCGAGTGCGATCGTCATCGCCGCCTTTACGGCGACGCCGAGCGGCACGCCGGTATCGGTGTGAATCCCCGAAGGGATGTCGACGGCGACGATCGGCAAGCCGCAAGCATTCATCGCGGTGATCGCATCGGCATAGAGGCCGCGCACTTCGTCTTTCACTCCGGTGCCGAGAATCGCGTCCACCACCAGGCCGCCTTTGCGAGGTCGATCGCGAAGCGAATTCACATCATCAACGGTCATTTCGATTACCTTGCCGTTCAGCTTGAGAAAAGCCTTCAGATTATGCGCCGCATCGGGCGAAAGCTCGTCTTGGCGCGCCAGCAAAGCCACCTCGCACGGAATCCGTTTCTTCTTGAGCAACCGCGCCACGACAAAACCGTCACCTCCGTTATTGCCCTTTCCCGCGACAACCAAGACACCTTTTTTCGCCTGCCGCGGAAAACGCTCGAGAATTGCTTGGGCAATTCCCTGGCCGGCACGCTCCATCAACGTCAGGCTCGGCACGCCATAGTTATGGATCGTCAATCGATCCATTTCCCGCATCTCTGCGGCCGTAACGACAATCATGGTTCAAAAATTATGGTTCAAGCAGTTCAAACTGTTCAATACGTTTAAACGGTCTGAACAGAGCGAAGCGGTTGAACGGAACGAGCAACGCGAGTGGTGAAACGATTTGAACCTCTTACGGTCTCGCCCGCGTCAGCAGCTCTTTCATCTCGCGCACCGCCTGCTCGATGCCGACCATGACGGCGCGCGCGATAATGCTGTGGCCGATGTTCAGCTCGACAATCTGGGAAATCTGCGCAACCGGCAGGACGTTCTCATAGTCGAGGCCGTGTCCGGCGTGCACTTCTAGACCCAGGCTTGCCGCCAAAGATGCTGCGTTCACGATCGCGGCACGCTCCTGGTCACGCGCAGAAAGATTGGCATTGCAATATCTTCCGGTATGAATTTCGATTCCATGAGCGCCGGTTCTTTTTGCGCAGTCGATCTGCTCCTTGACCGGATCGATGAACAAGCTGACGTGAACGCCGCAACTTTGCAGCATTCCTACCGCCTCGGTCACTTTGGCCTCCTGCGCGACGATGTCCAGCCCACCCTCGGTGGTGAGCTCTTCCCGTTTCTCCGGCACGAAGCAAGCATCAGCGGGCCGCAATCGCTCGGCAAAGGCCACCATTGCCGGCGTCGTGGCCATCTCCAGATTAATTTTAGTTTTAATCTTGGAACTCAATCGCTCGACGTCATGCTCTTGAATATGCCGGCGATCTTCACGGAGGTGCACGGTTATCCCGTCGGCGCCGGCTTTCTCTGCCAGCAGCGCCGCTTCGACCGGATCTGGATGTTCGGCACGCCGCGCTTGTCGTACCGTCGCCACGTGATCGATGTTGACTCCTAGGCGGATCATGAATTATTGGCCGACCTCCGCCCGGATCTCATCGGCGATTCCGTGCGCCATGGCCGAGATTTTTTTGTCGTCTTCGCCTTCCAGCATGATGCGCGCCAGTAGCTCGGTGCCGGAATAGCGCACGAGGATGCGTCCACGGCCTGCCAAGGCTCGCTCGACTTCGGCAATTTTTTGGCTCACCTTCGGCATCGTAGCAAAGTCTTTTTTTTCTTTGACCTGAATGTTGAGTAAGATTTGCGGTAACCGGGTCATCACGCACTTGAGCTCGCTCAATTTTTTGCGAGTCTCGACCATCAGCGCAAGCATCTGCAGACAGGTAATCGCGCCGTCACCGGTCGTGTTATGGTCCAAGAACAAAATATGACCGGACTGCTCGCCGCCAAGATTGTAACTGCCCGCAAGCATTTTCTCGACCACATACCGATCGCCAACTTGGGTCCGCACGACTTCTAATCCAGCGTTTCGCAAGCACAACTCCAACCCCAGATTACTCATTACCGTGGCCACCACGCCGGATCCCTTCAGGACTCCCTTCTGCTGCATATCCAATGCGGCCATCGCCAGAACCTGATCGCCGTCGAGAATATCGCCGGTTTCATCGATGAACATGGCGCGATCGGCATCCCCATCGAGTGAGACTGCGAAATCTGCTCTCTCATGAAGCAAGACCTCGCGCGCGGTTTCCGGATAAAGCGCGCCGCAGCGTCGATTGATATTCTCGCCGTCGGGTTGTATGCCGATCGGCAGCACGTCGGCGCCAAGCTCCGACAAGACTTCAGGCACCACTTTGTATGCGGCGCCGTGACCGCAATCGACAACAATCTTCAAGCCCTCAAGCGTCAAATGGCGTGGAAAAGTATTTTTGAGAAAGACGTTATACCGGCCCACCGCATCGGAAAGACGATAAGCCTTGCCGATCTCTGATGCGGTGGGCCGCGATTGATCGGTTGTTCCGTTAAAGATCATCTCCTCCATGCGAGCTTCCACCTCGTCGGGCAGCTTGAAACCTTCGCAGGAAAAAAATTTGATGCCGTTGTCCTGGTAAGGATTGTGTGATGCCGAAATGACGACGCCGGCGTCCGCCCGCATGCTGCGCGTCAAAAAAGCGACGCCGGGAGTTGGCATCGGTCCCACCAGCACCACGTCCGCGCCCATCGAAACAATGCCGGACGCCAAAGCCGTCTCCAGCATGTATCCAGACAATCGGGTATCTTTGCCGATCAGGATCTTGTATCTATGCTTGCCGTCTTCGCCGTTTTTGCGGGCGAATTTTGGCAGCGATGCGCGGCCTGAGCCATCACCGCCTACGGGATCGTGTAAAACGTTCGCGATGGCGCGCCCGAGTTTCAGCGCCATTTCCGATGTCATTGGCTCCTGGTTGGCGACGCCCCGAACGCCATCGGTTCCGAAGAGATGGCGTTCGGGCATCTGGCTCTTCAATTGCGGCTGACTCATCTCCTAAACTCCTTCTTAAACTAAATCAGGCGGCGGGTTTCACAATCCGTACGCGAACCCGCTGCGGTCGTTGCTCGACAACTCTAATCTCAGGCGGAAGATTGAACGACAACTCAACGTTGTGATCACCCGCTGACATGCCGTGCAGATCCAAGAAGACATTGTCCGCTGTCAAATCCAATTTTTCAACGACAGTTTTCGGTCCGGCGAGCCGCAGCTTGACCCATTGCGGTGAAATCGTGTAGGCACCCTTGAAATCCTTTGCTTGGACCTCGACACGATCGAATTCGCGAACGACCTGCTGTTCCTCAACATTGACGACCACGTCCACCTGATCTGGCGATAGCGTGAGCGGCTTACCGTCGGTGGAAAGACGAACTCTTCGTTTAATTGCGCTTCGGCTATCCTCGACATCGACCGATATCGTCTCGATCGCCGACAATCGCCTCACTTCTTCGGCGGGTCCCTGCACAGACACCGTCCTAGGGTTTGCCGCGGTCTCGCCGATGACATAACCCGCGGTGGGCTTGCCGGATAGCCGCACGGTTACCGGGAGCATTCGTTTGACTACGGGCTCCAACCGAAGATGAATGACCGGCGGCGTTATTCTGCCGATGGCCACGCCGCGCGGCACATTGAAATCATCGGCCCCCAAGGGAAAACTGGCCGAGCCCGACTTAGCTCCGGCAAGGTCCAGTGAAAGCTTCAATGTTTGCGAATCGAGGGTCGAAACTAAAGTCCGTGGTCCCATAAGCCGCAGCACCACGTAATCGATGCGGTTGTCCATGACCATCAGATCTTGCGGGATATTACGAAATTCCACGGGCACTTCTATCGCCCGCTCGGTGTCGCGGTGTCCCGCCAACCAAAGTCCCAGGGCGATGACCAACGCAAGCACCTTCAGTCCGAAGTTGCTTCCCGACCATAAGACGACGCGTTCCCAAACTTGCTTCATGCCTTGACCAAATCCTGAAGTGCCAATCGAAGCCGCGCGCTGTCAATGTTGTCCGTCACATTGCCGCCAATCACTAAAGCAACCGTTCCTTCTTGCTCAGAGATAATGATCGCGACACAGTCGGTCTCTTCGGTAACGCCGAGCGCAGCCCGATGCCGCGTGCCCCAGGTTTTTCGCAGGTTCGGGTTGGTGCTGAGCGGTAAAAGGCAGCGCACGGCAGTTACCCGGCCCTTTTGAACCACCAACGCGCCGTCATGGATCGGCGAATGGGGTGAAAAAACGCTTTCCACCAGTTCCCGGCTCACGCGAGCATCAAGCCGCGTACCAATTTCCATATACTCGTTCAAGCCTACTTCTCGCTGTATGACGATGAGACCACCGATGCGTTTTTGCGCCAACGACATTGCTGCTTGGACGATCTCTTCGAGAATCTCCTCGCGCCGCTGCACCATGCGCTCACCGCCGGTAAAAAGCGGCGTGGTTCCTACCTGGGTTAACGCGCGCCGAATGTCGCTTTGAAAGATGACGATAATGACAAGAATAATCGAGCCCAGAAAATTATCGAGAATCCAGTTCAGCGTGAACAGGCCGAGCGCCCTCGATGATACGTAGGCCACCAGAATCACCGCCAGTCCGATGATCATCTGCATGGCACGGCTGCCGCGAACGATTTGCAGGGCTCGATAAACGAGAAAGGTGATGATGCCGACGTCGAGCGCGTCCTGCCAGCGGATCTGCCGGATGAACTCGAGCATCGTCAGGCCGGCAGCGGAGAATAGCCGAAGCGGATGGCATCGGCAATTTTTATTGCTTTAGCGGTTTCGGCCACGTCATGAGCGCGGACAATGTTCGCTCCGCCCAGCGCCGAAGCGACCGCAGTCGCCAGGCTGCCCTCCAGTCGATGGGGCGGTTCTGCATTCAAGATTCTGCCGATGAACGCTTTACGCGAAGCGCCCACGAGCACAGGCTGACCAAGAGCCGCAATCATCGGGAGCCCGCGTAAGAGCTGTAAGTTGTGCTGCAGGGTCTTGCCGAAACCGATTCCCGGATCGATAACAATTTTATCCTGGGCAATGCCGGCGTCCATTGCTGCGTAAAGCTGCGCGGCGAGAAAATCGCGTACTTCACGAACCACGTCCTCGTACTTCGGCTCCCGTTGCATGGTCCGGGGCGTACCCTGCATGTGCATCAGCACGACAGGCACCTCCTCTGCAGCAATCATTGCAGCCATCGCCGGATCGAAGCGCAACGCGCTAATGTCGTTCACGATGTCGGCACCGGCATCCAGAGCCGCTCGCGCGACCTTGCTCTTATAGGTGTCGATGGAAATCGGTGCATCGCTTTCTTTGCGCAAGCCGCGCACCACCGGCAATACTCGCGCGAGTTCTTCATCTTCTGAAACCGGCGTTGCCCCCGGGCGGCTGGACTCGCCGCCGATATCGACAATATCGGCGCCGGATTTGAACATCGCCACCCCATCGACAACGGCCTTGGCGGCATCGTAACGCTGACCGCCATCCGAAAAGGAATCCGGCGTCACGTTGATAATTCCCATGATCAGCGTGCGTCGGGAAAACTCGAGCACTCCATGACGTGTCGCCAAAGTTCGTTCACCGGGGGTTAAGAGCGGCGTGGAACGCGAAAATGGAGTCACGCTGGATTGCTGTTTTTGGTCAGCCATCGCTATTGAGCTCGCGCTCCAGAGATGGCAGCGCCAAGCTGCTGCGTTGGAGCTTCTCCCGAACAGAAGCCGATTCGACATCCCGTGTGGGTAAATTTTAGCAGTAGAGGAAGGAGCCAGAGGCCCGGCGAGAAAAATTAAGCGACAGCCGCGGCGGCCGAAGGAATCAGCGGGTCTCCACCGTTTCCGCCAAACTCCCTCACAATCGCATCGATCTCGGATCCGTCCAGAACTTCTTTTTCCAGCAGTGATTCAGCGACTTTGTGAAGCAGCCGCAAATTGGTTTTCAGAAGCTCCTTGGCCTTGTGATAACTATCTTGAATGATTCGTCTGACCTCGGCGTCGATCTCAATGGCCGTGCTCTCGGAATAATCCACTTTTTGAGTGAAGTCTCGGCCCAGGAATATCTCTTCCTCTTTTTTTCCGAACGTCATCGGTCCGAGCTTTTCGCTCATGCCCCACTCACAGACCATGCGCCGCGCCAGATCCGTTGCCTTTTCGATATCGTTTCCAGCGCCGGTGGTCATATGATTGAGCACGAGTTCCTCGGCAACGCGACCGCCAAAGAGAATCACCAGATTATTTAGCAAGTATTCCCGCGGATAAGTGTGCTTCTCGTCCATCGGCAACTGTTGCGTCAATCCCAAGGCCATGCCGCGGGGGATAATCGTAACCTTGTGAATCGGATCGGCGCCCGGCAACAGTTTAGCGACCAGAGCATGGCCCGCTTCATGGTAAGCCGTGTTGCGCTTCTCTTCATCGCTGATGATCATGCTGCGGCGTTCTGCGCCCATCATGACTTTGTCTTTGGCCAGCTCGAAGTCGTGCATATCGACTTTTTCTTTGTTGTTGCGCGCTGCTAAAAGCGCGGCCTCGTTCACCAGATTTTCGAGATCGGCGCCAGCGAAACCCGGAGTCGATCGTGCCAGCACGCCGATATCGACATCACTGCCCACCGGCACTTTCCGCGTGTGCACCTGGAGGATACCCTCGCGACCTTTGACGTCCGGCCGAGGGACGACCACACGGCGATCGAACCGGCCCGGACGCAGCAAAGCGGGATCCAAAACGTCGGGCCGATTGGTGGCGGCAATTAGAATAACGCCCTCATTAGCTTCAAACCCGTCCATTTCCACTAGCAGTTGGTTGAGTGTCTGTTCGCGTTCATCGTGCCCGCCGCCAAGACCGGCGCCGCGATGCCGGCCCACGGCATCGATTTCATCGATAAAAATGATGCACGGCGCATTCTTTTTTCCTTGCACGAATAGATCGCGCACCCTAGAGGCGCCGACGCCGACGAACATCTCGACAAAGTCCGAGCCGCTGATGCTGAAAAACGGCACACCCGCTTCGCCGGCGATCGCCCGCGCCAAGAGCGTTTTACCCGTTCCTGGCGGGCCTACGAGCAAGCAGCCTTTAGGAATTCGGCCGCCGAGCTTGGTAAATTTCTTGGGATCTTTTAAAAATGCGATGATTTCCTGCAGGTCGTCTTTCGCTTCATCGACGCCGGCAACATCGCTGAATGTCACCCGATGCTGGTTTTCAGTGAGCAATTTCGCCCGGCTTTTGCCGAACGACATCGCTTTGCCGCCGCCGACCTGCATCTGCCGCATAAAAAAGATCCAGACCCCGATCAGTAGAAGCATCGGGAACCAGTTCAGCAAAAGCACCATGTACCAGGGCGAGTCTTCCTCGGGTTTTGCGGCTATTTTGACTTTCTTTTCGCGTAAGGATTTGACCAACTCGGGATCGTTAGGGGCAAAGGTTCGAAAGCGCTCGCCGTTTTTGTATTCCCCTTGAATGTTGTGACCCTGGATCGTGACTTTTTGCACATCACCGCGATCCACCGCAGTCATGAATTCGCTGAAGACGATCTCCGGCTCACGGCCGTGCTGTTTATTGAAAACGCTGAATATGGCGAGAAAAATCAGCGCCAAGACCAGCCATAGCGCAATATGTTTTGATGACTGACTCAACCGTTCCTCCAAGTTTTACAAACGAAAAAAAGTGTAACACACGAGATTACTTCGATCAATCATAACGTATCATCTCTTAAGTCTCGATAGACAAAGCTTTTTATCTGCACAACGCGCTCGGTTTTGTCGCCCACAAGCGCCGTTTCGCTTCTGCCATAACGAGGAATCCAAAGAATTTCTCGCCCCATAACGAGAACTGGCAATGTTGCCCTGATGGATAATGGAATTTTGTTTTCGATGAATAGATCCTTGAGCTTTTTATGTCCAGGGACGCCGAGGGGATTGAAACGATCGCCCTGACGAAAGTTTCGCACCAATAACGGCTCTGTCAAGCAAGCCGCATCAAAAATTGCGTCCGACAGATCGGCGGGAAATCTGGCGTCACTGGCGGCTAGGAGTTCCGCGCGCAATTCAAACCCGGCTTCACTAATTCGTAAAGGCGTGCCGATTCTAAACCCATAGTTGTAGCAAACGCGGTACGCTCCGCGCGACCTTTTCTCCAGCCGCAATCGATCATACTCGCGGACAAATTCCCATCCGCCGGGAATCGAAAGCCTGCCTTGCGTAGGTCCCTCGTTGATTAGACGCAATAAGGCTTCGATGTGAACGAAGTCAATGCCGCGGAGATGACCGCGCGCTTGCTTGATCCAGTGACGTAGGATTCGCCTTTGGAGGGCTTCGGGATGCTTCAGCAGAGCGCTGCGAAGCAAGTCTCCAGAGGCGGAAACCGAGCCGTACGCCGAGACTGTCAAACTATCCAACAATGCATCTTCATCCCGAAGCAGACCGGCTAGCTGACTCAGGCGAGTTGAGAATCCTTGACCACTATGCGCGCGAATTTTCGGCAAGAGCTCCAGCCGAATCCAGTTGCGCAAGTAGGTCGTATCCTGATTGGTCTCATCGGTACGATAGCTGAATTTTCGTGTCGTAAGATACTGCAAAATTTCAGCCTTGGAGATGTTCAGCAACGGGCGTACGACAGTAACCGACAACGACGTCTCGGAAGGAATGTGAATCTTCTGGAGCGGCGCCATGCCACCCAGTCCCCGAAGCCCCGCGCCGCGAAGAAACCACATCAGAACCGTCTCCGCCTGGTCATCTTGTGTATGCGCGGTCGCGACTTTGGAAAGGTTTCTTGAAGTGATCAGCTCGGCGAAAAACCGATAGCGCTCTGCCCGCGCCAATGCCTCGAGATTTCCCCTTCCCGCGTCCGATTTGAGGCGCAGCAGATCGATCTCTCGAATATGAAATGCAAGTTTCAGTTCCTCAGCCAATCTTTCGACAAACTTTGCATCTTCTTGAGCCGCATCGCCGCGAATCCCATGCTGCAGATGGGCCACTTCGAGATAAAGCTCGAATTGATCCTTGAGTTCATCTAGAAGATACAAGAGCGCGACCGAATCTGGGCCACCGGAAACCGCCACGAGCACGCGATCACCCGAGCGAAGCAATTTTTGCTTGATCGCATAATCCTTGACGGTGGCGCGCAACTCACTCATGGTTCACAAGCTTAACTTGCCTGCATACCCGGTCATCTCCACATATCCCGCGCCGCTGACCGTCTTGCCGCGGGCCGTTCCACGAACATCGACCGCCCCTTCCCAGTACGTCACCCGGGTGCTGCGACTGGTGATCAGCTCTTGATTTTCAAATGCCGGCTTGATTTCCAGCTCGATCTGTTCGGCAGGAACACTCACTTGCCATTTCATCGGGTAATTAGCGCCGCTCTTCGGGCTTTTCCAATGCCCCAGCACTTCAACCCGATAATCGTTCAGATCGAGATGCCGGGTGGCACCGTTCGCCGTCACCAAAGTGCCACTTGAATAGGGATCGACGCTTCCGTCCTTTCGGCGCATCAGGTAAAGCATGAGTTCCGTCTGATCGTCGAGCTGAATACTGAACCAGTCCCAACCGACTTGATCTTGCCCCAGCTGATTGCTGCCGAATTCATGATCCATCCAGCTCAGGCCGCGAACCGTCTCCGCCTTGCCGTCGATTTTTAATACTCCCTCAGTTTGCATTCGCGTCAACGAATAATAATACGATGCCCGCCCTGCGCCGGCGGCTTTTTGACTGAGACCGTTCGAACCGTGCAACACTGGCAGCTTGAGCGACTTTAAATTGAGCTGCAATTCGGTGCCGCGGTCCTTCATTCGGATTTTATGATTATTGTGATCACCCTCGACCTTCCAGTCCTCATTCCAAACCAAATAACGATCCGTCGCTGCGCCCGCTTTGCCGTTGTAACCGCGATTGATTCTTTCCCGATAACGAAATTCCTTCGCGTTGATATCCGAAAGCGCGAAGTGCGCCATGTACAATTCGCTGAATTGCGGCTTCTCCTTGGCCTCGTGCTGCCGATCGCGCAGCCCGAAGCGAAAAAAAGTGACTTGGTAACCGTAGCGTTTGCCACTTTCGCTTTCGAGATGCCCGGTGTAGTACCACCATTCGGTTTTGAAGTTTGGATGCGAATAATGATCCTCGGGAAAACTAATCTTGCGGCCGGGCAGAGCCAGCTGATAAGTGAAGCCTGAACAAATTAACAGCAAACCAATCAGCACAGTGCCCCAACAAGCGGGTCGTCCAGAATTCCAACACCTCGTTTCTCGATGGTCATTTCGAAGCGAAGCTGAGAAATCTTTCTTCGAGAAAGATCCCTCGCGTCCGCTCGGGATGACGAAATAGCGGCATGCAGACGATGTTAGATTTTGTCGGCCAACAATGGGTCGCATGATTGCAGTGAGTTTTTGACTAGTGCTATACGGACGGTATGAAGCAAGAATATACGCGCGAAACTCTGCTCACAACAGTCGATGAATTACGGCACAAGCTCGGCGCTCCCGACCTATGCATCATAGATGTGCGACCGGCGGAAGACTACGCCAAAGGACATATTCCCGGCGCGACCCATTTCGACCTCTTCGGGCTCAGTTTAATCGATACCAGCGAAGCGCCGCTCAAGGCTTTCATGTTCATGATTCACCACGTGCTTGAACTGCGCGGCGTCAGCGAGACTAAGCAAGTAGTTTTTTACGAAGCGAATTCCGGCATGCGGGCGGCGCGCGGAGTCTGGTTTCTCGAATACTACGGCCATCCGAACGTAAAAATGCTCGACGGCGGTTTTGACGCGTGGAAAGCAGCCGGCGCGCCGATGACATCGGAAGCAACCGCGCCCAAGGCCGCGGCATTTAAGAGCATAGAGCGTCGAGAAGTCTTGGCGACGGCCGAGGACGTACTTCGTTCGCTCAATAAAAAGGAAATCGCCATCCTCGACACCCGTAGCCGCGGTGAGTTCTTGGGCACTCATGTCCGCGCGGCTCGCGGCGGCGCGATACCGGGCGCAATTCACATCGAGTGGACCGACAACATCGCCCCAAACGGAAAGTTCAAGCCGAATGGCGAGCTCCGAGCGATGTACGAGAAAGCTGGGATCACGCCGGATAAGGAAGTTGTTTCTTACTGCCAAGGCGGTTATCGCGCCGCGCACAGCTATATTGCTCTCCGGCTACTCGGGTTTCCGAGAGTTCGCAACTACATCGGCTCATGGAAAGAATGGGGCGACCGCACCGATTTGCCCTTGGAGATACCGACGGACTAAGCACGGATGATTTCACCGCACAGAGTAGCAGCGCAGCATGCCGCGCCCCTAGAATTTTTCCAGCGCTTCGTGTGCTTCGCGCCTTCGTAGTAACTATTATTTTTTTCAAACGAACCACAGATGAGCAAACGACTCCTCATCGCAGCAGTAATCCTCTTCGTCTTCAGGCATGGCGATTTGGCGCACGGTGCCGAAGCGCGAAAGGTCGCGTTTTCCTATTCCGCTGTGAGCATGACCTGGTTTCTGGTGAAGGTCGCCCTCGAGAAGGGCTTTTTTCGGACGGAAGGAATCGAACCGCAACTCATACAAATGAACGGCAACATCGCAACCGTCGCGCTGGCGAATGGCCATATCGATTTTTCCCTGAATATTTCTCCTGTTCTCAACGGCGCGATGCAAGGATTGGGCACTAAACTTGTCGCTGCTTTGAACTCCCGTCCGCTCTTTGCTCTGGTCGTGCGGCCGGAGATCCGTTCGCCTGCCGATCTGAAAGGAAAAATTTTTGCGGTGAGTTCCTTCGGTAATACACAGGCCATCCTGACTGAAAAGCATCTTCAATATCTCGGCTTACGAAAAAGCGAATACCAGCTGCTGGCCATGGGTGCCACTCCCGCGCGCATCGCGGCCTTGGAAAAAAACATCGCTCAAGGAAGCTTGATGCCGCTCCCGAGTAATGTGCAGCTCGAGAATAGAGGTTACCATTTGCTCGGCAACACCGCGGAAATCGTCGTTAATCCGATCGCCGGGCTTGGCGTACAAGAAGCTAAGATCAGACTCGAGCCGGATCTGATCAAACGCGTGATTCGTGCATCGTTGCGTAGTCTGCAATTGCTGCAGACCAACCCGCGGGACACCCTGAACATTTTGATGCATTGGACTGGAGCAAACGAAAAAGATGCGCTGCGGTCATTGGAACTGGCGAAACCCGGCTTCAGCAAAAATGGCATGCTGACGGATGACGATCTCAGTATCGAGTGGGGATTCATCCAGGAGCAGACCAAAAAAAACACGGTGCCGGTATCGGTCGCATACGATATGACGCTACTGCGCGAAGCCCAGGCGGAACTGGGAATGAGATGACATTACGCGCATTGAACAGGTGCAACCACGCGTAATGTCATCCTGAGACGCTAGTCGAAGGATCTCGGTGTTCGGAGCGGTTTCATTTGAAATCGACAGTGCTAAATTCCAATCAATAGGAGACACGCCAATGCGCACGCTCGATCTACTCGCCAGCGACTCATCTCATTTGCCGTTTCTCTACGTGTTCAAGGAATCGCAAGTGATGGAAAAATACGGCTATGAAATCGATTTGCACATTGTCGGGGGCGCCAAGGCTCCGACCATGGCACATCGCGCGAAGCTCGCCCTCGCGGGAGAGATCGACTTCCTCAGCGGCCTGCATCACGAAACCTATCGGGAGCGCGCAAACGGCGAAAAACGCCTGACCTATTTGGCGCAAGCGCAGAACAATTGGGATGATCGCCTGCTAGCGCTGCCGGAAATCAGGAAGGTGGAAGATCTAAAAGGACGAAAAATTGTCTGCCACTCCAAGGCGCCGTGTGTTTCCGGCAATCTGCGCGCCGTATTGCGAGACTGCGGACTCAAGGCGGAAGAAATCAACATCGATGTCATCGACGATACTTCGGGAAAATTTCTCGAATTTGTTGATGAGATCACTGAGGGAAAAGCCGTAGCGGCGCTCGTTGACATGCCGTTCGATCTCTACGGCATCAAAAAAGGGCTGCATATCATCGATCTCCCCGACCGCCCGGTAATTCACAACACAACCTTATTGGCGACCAGCGATTACATTAAAGCCAATGAGGAAACCGTCGACGCTTTTATCAAAGGATTTATCGAAGCGCTGCATTTCTTCAAAACCAAACCGGCGGAAGTAGTCGCGATCCTGAAAAGGAACTTGGCCAAGCGCTACGGGTTGGAAGATGACGAATACTATGTGCACCTACAGCGAGAATGGGCCAAATTGCTCAATCAGAAGCCCTATCCGCTGCCCGCGGCGATCCAAAATGTTTACGATCTCGATGTTGGGAAGGATCCGAAAATGCGCCACATCGGTCCCATGGAGCCCTGGGATCTACACTATCTCAGAAAGATTGACGACAGCGGCTTCATCGATCGGCTGTACGCGCAATAAAAAATTTGCCGCGCCCTCAAGTTCGCATCGAGTGAGCGTCTCATCGATGGCAAAATTATTCATGAGCATCGCCGGTTTGTTATTCACCGGAGTGCTCGGTGTACCGCCGGTCTTTAGCGCCGAATCTGGATCTCCACAAAAATTCGTTCTGACTAGCTCGGCTTTTCAACCCGGAGCGGAGATTCCGCGAAAATATACTTGCGACGGCGACGATGTTTCACCACCCCTCCGCTGGGAGAATCCCCCGGCGGGGACCAAAGCATTTGCAATAATCGCCGACGATCCCGACGCGCCCGGCGGGACGTGGGTCCATTGGGTGATCTACGATTTACCGGCGGAAACCAAAGAGCTTACCGAGGGTCTGCCAAAGACCGAAGTGATCGCCGGCGGAGCCAAACAGGGAATCAATGATTTTCGTAAAGTCGGCTATGGCGGTCCCTGTCCTCCGTCGGGCTCCGCGCATCGATATTTTTTCAAGCTCTATGCGCTGGACGCCGCAACCAATCTAAAACCCCGAGAGATGAAACAGCAATTGCTCGATGCCCTGAAGGCACATGTGCTCGGCGAAACGGATCTTACGGCCCGCTATAAACGGTAGTCCGCGCAGCCTGCGAAAACAAATGAGCCGAATCTCGCTACTTGATGTCTATGATCAGTGGACCTCTACGCAGAGGCTGGGGCTGAAGCATCTGCGGGCCGGCATCGCTGAAGATGATCGGCTCGCCGATTGTCCAGAGATAGATTTGATGTGAGTTGCCTTCCGAATCGCGAAAAGATTCGGCAACTTTGGGTTGCCAATCGCCCATATCGAAGCTATAGGAGATCACGCGCGCGCCCCGATTAAGTTGTCTGAGCAGTTGCGGCCGGACCGCGAGATTGCCGTCGTAGGAAAGATACAAGGTCACTACCGAAGCGGGCGACAAATCGGCCGTGAGAAAGTCTTGATGGCGAATCTCGACCAGCTTG